>JBGCFJ010000691.1:0-10293 GCA_045106885.1 Saprospiraceae bacterium | reverse complement strand
AGGGGTTTTATGTCGGTAGAATATTTGGGGCTATTTTGATTTTACCGTGCCTTTAGGTACGGAATGTTAGACATAATGTACCTAAAGGCACATTTGGAATGCTTGAAACATCGCTTTCTACCAACATTTTGTCCCGCTGGGACAAGTTCACCGCAAAACGTTATAATCAGCAATTTTAAACCACCTTCGGCAGGGAATTTGAGGTTGAAGTTGAGATTAACAATTATCGACATTTTAAATTATCGACAATTTGTTGGTTTTAAATTTTGCGTAAGCGCCTAAATAAATTTCAACTTCAAGCGCAATTTCAATTTCAAGTTTAAGCCATCTTCGGCGGGAATTTGAATTTGGGATTGAAAATTATCGACAATTTGTTGGTTTTAAATTTTGCGTAAGCGCCTAATTTCACCTTCTAAAAAAAAGGGCTACCGAAATTAAATTCCCGTAGCCCTTTTTATTTAACAATAGACTTGTTACCCTTTGAAAATGGCCATATGAAATTTAGATTTTTTCGATAGTTTTCTTTAAAAATTTGTTGAATAGTCCTTCTATTGAAGAAATTTTTAGAGGAAAATAGCGGAAAAAGATATTTTCAGATGGTTATAATTTAAAGGGTAACAAGTCTAATGATAATTGACAAAATCACTATTCCTTCTTATCACCTCCACCATCTTTATTACCGCCATCTTTTTCATTTCTTCCTCGATTATTCCGATTGCCTCTATTTTTATTGCGGTTATTTCGATTGCCTCTCCCACGTCTATCCTTATTACCTGTTGGCTTTTCAGAATTAGGGGTCTCTCCTTCTTTGCGTTCTGTTTTATTCGTAGTAGTAGGTTTTTTCCTAGGGGTAGCAGATTTCTGATTTCTAGGCTTTCTGCTACTAGGTTTTCTATCCCCAGATTTAGCCTCCTTTTTAGGGCCTTTTTCTGTTCTATTTGCATTGCCATCTTTGCCACCCTTTCCTCGATTATCAGAACGACCACCTCTGTTATTATCCCGACCACCATCTCGATTGTCTCTGCGTTTATTTCTATCTCGATTTCCGCCTCGTCCTCGACCTTTCTTACGACGACGTACTTCCATAGGTAACTCAATAGCACCTGTTACATCATCATAATCTATCATCACTTCCTCGGCAGCAAGTGCTAACATTTTAGAGTCTTGTAATTCCATCGGCTTCTCTTTCCGAGCATTCATTTCCATTACTTCTTTGACTCTTTCTACACTTAAAGTAATGAATTTACCTTTTTTAGTAGCATCTTGATAGACATAAACCATTGACCGTTTAAAGACATTGGTTTTGATTAAAACCGCAGTACCGACTTCTGTAAATAATCTATCTGGATTCTTTGGGAAATCCTGTAAGGCATCTAAATAAGTATCCAATTCATAATTAAGGCAACATTTCAAACGCCCACATTGTCCAGATAATTTAGATTGATTAATAGCTAAATTTTGATAACGAGCTGCACCAGTGGTAACAGATTTGAAATTGGTTAACCAAGTAGAACAACATAATTCTCGGCCACAAGACCCCATTCCACCAATACGGGCAGATTCTTGTCTCGCACCAATCTGACGCATTTCAATTTTTACCTTAAATTCTTTCGCATAATGCCGAATCAATTCTCTAAAATCAACTCGCCCATCTGCGGTATAATAGAAGGTTGCTTTTCGTCTATCTCCTTGATATTCTACATCTCCCAATTTCATTTCTAGCTTAAGACTTCGGGCAATCGCTCTAGCTCTGACCATGGCATGATGCTCTAAATCTCTAGCATCTGCTAATTTTTCAAGGTCTCTATCATTGGCTCGACGAATAATTTTAGGCACCGTATTATTTTCCGAAAACCGTTTCTTTTTCATCTGTAGTCGCACCAGTTCTCCAGTCAGCGAAATACGACCAATGTCATAACCATTTTGTGCTTCTACGACTACACTGTCACCAATAATCGACCTCGCTTGTGGCGGATTAAAATAAAACCCTTTTCTAGAACCATTTTTGAAACTGACTTCTACTAAATCAAAAGCTTCTGGTTCCTCAATATCCAATTGGGCTAACCAATCAAAGGTATTTAATTTATTACAGCCACCAGTTGAGCAACCACCGTTGCTATTACAACCACTCGGTTTTCCTCCATCTTCTGAGGAGCAGGATGTACAAGACATAATTTATTTTTGGTATTGGGTATCAGGTATCAGGTACTAGGTCTAAGCAAATCACGCCTGACACCTAATACCTGACACCTGACACCTAATTAATTCTTAAAAATCTGATTCATCTGAATCGAAGCATCTAAGCCTAATACTTTGGCGTTGGCGTTTCGTTCGATGAAATAAAAACTATCATTAAATAACTGGGTGATGGGTTCTATTTTTTCAAAAGCGACTACTTTTGATAGATTCCTCACCGTATCTAGCTCTGGTTTGCGCAATCTTACTTGCTCGCTACCAGTCAATTTATACAACATAAATTCCCGCATAAAATGCAGACCATACTGAAAAAAATGCTTTTGTCGTTCTCTTCCCAAGGCAGCGAATTTTTCTGCCCAAGGCACTAATTCTGCCCCATTGCCTTTATAGCATTTTCGCATCCATTCTAAAAATAGCACTGCATTATCATTTTCTGCATTACTACTCAAAGTGATGGCTTCATTCAAATCACCGTTCGCCAAATGAGCTGCGGCTTCTGCTTGTTCTTGCCCAATGCCTGTTTTCTCCATTACACCAGTTACGACTTCTTCATCTGATAAGGCATTAAATTTTACAATTTGACAACGAGATAAAATCGTGTTCAAAATGCGTTCTTGTTCCTCTGCCACTAAGATGAAGATGGTGTTTTCTGGTGGTTCTTCAATTAATTTTAATAAACGGTTTCCTTCCTTCTGTAAGTATTCAGGCAACCAAATAATTAAAATTTTATAATCTGATTCAAAGGATTTTAAACTCATTTGTTTAATAATCCTCAAACATTCGTCTTTATTAATATTCCCTTGCTTATTTTCTGCGCCAATAAACTGCAACCAATGGTTAATGTCTAAATACGCATTCTCCAAAAGGGCGGTGCGCCATTGACCTAAAAACTGCGGACTGGTCATTTTTGACCCCACTATCGGGTAAGTAAAATGCAAATCAGGATGCACCAATTTACTCACCTTTGAACAGTTTCTACAAGTCCCACAACTTTCACTAGCGACTTTGTTTTCGCAAAGTATATACTGCGCTAAAGCGATGGCTAAAGCTAATTTTCCGCATCCACCTGGTCCTAAAAACAACATGGCATGTGGAATGCGTTGCGCATCCACTAATCGGGTAAGCGATTCCTTTACACGTTGCTGTCCAATGACTTGGTTGAAGTGCATTTTTTTTGTTGGTAGTTGCTGATTACAAGAAAATACTCGAAAAAAGCAGCATTTTTAAGCAGAAAAAAGCTGGAAAGATTTAAAATCAAGGTGTGTTAAAGCCTAACTATGGGCTTTAATTGGAATTTAGCAAGTATGGTTAAGTCACTATTTTACGATAAAATAAGGACTTCCTGTTGATGGCAACAGGTCAAAGTATTTGCTGAATAGTATTAATTTCAGTTGATTGTTTAATTTTTTAATAAGAAAAATAAAATACAATTTACTGGTAATCAATTAGTTATCTAAAAATTCTTTATTCGTCTTGATTTGCTATTTGTCAATGAAATCAAATAGCTCTTGCTCCGCTTGATACTTTCTGCTATATATATTTATTAAAAGACCGACTTAAAACGACTTTCTTAGTCCTTCTACGTCAGCTACAAAAATAAGTTTTTTTATAGAATGATGAAGAATTAAAAACATATTCCTGTAAAATTTTTATTTGTTCTTTGACAAATCCCTCCGATGAATCGGAGTAAACTGTGAAATGAGATTTTAATCCTCCGATGACTGCGTAGTCGGAGGATTAAAATCAGCTCATCCGACGACGCAAGTCATCGGAGGAGTTGATTTTCCACTGGATTTGTCAGAGGTTATTCCTCCCTAAGTAATCCGACAAAAATAAACGAACATTTTTTACTTGGACGAGCATCGCTTATTTTCACCACAGAGGAACAGAGTACACAGAGGGCACAGCGTTTTTTTGACGAGTATAGTTTAATTTGTTAGCAGAAAGTTGTTAACTTAATAGATAATCAGCTTGAAAATTGATAATCACGTGTCGGACACCTCCAAAGGTGTCCGACACGTTCGACTAGCCATTTATCAGTTTTTTAGCTGACGCTCTAAAATTTGTCTGAGTACTTAATATCAGTTTTCTATACATTTTACTGTTTAACGAATGTATCATTCATCGTTCATCGTTTCAATAACGATATTGCACCAATATTTTAAAACCATCCTCCTCAAATATATCCCTCATCAAACCATCTTCCCTAAAACGATTAGACCAAAATTCAGCCTTATTTGCTAACCCTTTTTTTAAGGATTTGATGGCATCTTTAGGTTGCCCCAAAGCCACTTTTATACGAGCCTGATGATAAAATTTTGCACCAAAAGCATCATGCCGAGGTGGCAAATCATCCATCGCTTGAATTTTTTGAATTTGAGCAATGGCTTTTCTGAGGTTTTGATTTTTAGCATAACAAACACCTAATAAACCTTCTAATTCCATTAAATGTCTTCCTGATTTTTCTACATCAATAGCTGCCTTTATTTTGTCAATAGTTTGAGGATAGTTTTGTTGATAGAAAGCGGCAAAGGCGGCATTGCGTTTATCTTTAGCTAGTCTTTTAGTAGCCCAATCGCTATACTGATTGGCATAGGTTTTTAATAATTCCAATTGATTGGTTAGTAATAATTCGTTACAAATGGCTCGATATAAAAAGCCCATATTGGTGGATTTTCCTTTATCATCATAAATGCCTGTCTGTTGATAAATAGAAAATTGTTTTGCTAATACAGTTGGTTGCTCTAATTGAATCAAGGTTTTTAAATGTTCTCTAGCCAAACCTCGATACATTTTAGGGTAGTTATAATTTTCGACTACTTGTAAGATAGCATGGTATTGCCTTAACTGATAATAAGCTTTGGCAATTCTAGCTATCCGCCCATTAAATTCGGCAGATTTATCTTGATGTTTTTTATCAAAACCAGTTAAAATAGTTAATGCCTTGTGTGGATAATTGGCTTTTAAGTAATTCGTACCAGTTTCATAATTGGCGGATTCATTACTAAGGTCTTGTTGATAAATTTCCTCATATAATTGAGCGGCTTCTAACCACGCTCCTTTTTTGCTGGCGGTGGTAGCCAAACGATGTGAATTTTTGGTAGAATTAGATGGAGTAGTTGTAGAAACTGTTTCTTTTTCGGAGGTATTACAAGCAAATAAGGAGCAGATGATAAATAGGATAAAGAAATACCGAATCATTGAAATAGTTTGTAATCAATTTAAAGAGATGCTTAGAACAATGAAAATTTGTAACTCAAATGTAACACTTCAAATATATATTTGCACTATGTATTATTAATAATACAGCGCTCTCAAACGATGAGGAAAGGTAAAATAAATTTGCCTTTCCCATTTTTATTTAATGTATGTGGTAGTGCTATAAATGTAAGGCTACAATATTTTATAAACCCAATGTTTTTTATGGGGTTTACTTAGACATAGCCTTACAAATGTAGCACTACTATGTATGTTTAATCCCCAACCAAGATTCCAATTAGCTGCAAGTATCGCTGTCATTTGCTTTTATGGAGCGAATTCAACGAAAAAATGACACCAAGGATTTTTCTGTAAATGATTATCTCTACTTTGTCACTTTAAAATAATGGTAGTGCTATAAATGTAAGGCTACAATATTTTATAAACCCAATGTTTCTTATGGGGTTTACTTAGACATAGCTTTAAAAATGTAGTATTATAAAAATAATATTTGGTAAATTATTTTAAAATAAGATTTAAATTTTGTTTTTTGTATTTTTTTAGAACAAAAAAGTAGTTTAGCAAAGTAGAATTATATAGCAATGAAAATTCATGGAAGAAGAACGCCTTTGAGAAGGCAAGAGTAAGAAATAGAATTAGTTTAAAATAGTCCGTTGTCTTTTGTATCGGTTGTTGAAATATACAAGGGATTCAAAGACCACCTTCGACGAATTCATTTTTCATCGTTTATCGTTTATCATTCATCATTAAATTACACCTCCCAACCTTTCCGATAAGTCCTCCCCACAAACTGATTCGCTTCTTCTAAGTTGGTAATTCGGGTATTCTCTCCGTCCCAAAGTAATTTCTTACGAGCGAAAAATTCCATTTGTCCTTTGTTATTTTCCTTTCGGAGCATAAAGCTACGAATCGCTAAATTACCCATTAAGACGGTCTCCGTCATCGGGCCTGCATAATCGAAAGAAGAAGTCAATCCTTTGTGTTCAGTGCTATTAAATCCTGCTTTACAGGCATCGACCCATTTGCGTTGATGACCGTATTCTGGTTCAGCCATTTTCTCCGTTTCAGGACCAAATATGGTTTTACCATTATTCAAATATAGTTTTGGCATTAAGGGCGAACTATCGTTAATATTCGTAGAAATAATTCCTTTTGAACCGATAATCAACACACCATTCTTACTGTCTTTACCACCAATATCATTATTCGCAGGAATAATATCTGGATGGGCAGGACGAATACCGCCATCACTCCAAGTCATTTCAATCGGTGACCTCGTTTTTTTAGTTTTATCAAACTTGAGGGTTATAAAAGAAGACGCAGGGCAGCCTTCTGGGTGATAATCCGCATTCCACATTTTGGTGTAAACCGCCCCCACACTACATTCTGCAGAGGTTGGATATTTTAAGCCTAAAGTTCTAAAAGGAATATCAATTAAATGGCAGCCGACATCTCCTAATGCGCCTGTGCCATAATTCCACCAACCTCTCCAATTAAAGGGATGCAATTTAGGTGTAAAAGGCATAGCAGGGGCTGGTCCTAGCCATAAATCCCAGTATAAATCTTTCGGTTTTTGACTCGCATCTGCTGGTTGCATAGCGCCGCCTTGTGGCCAAACTGGACGATTGGTCCAAACTTGTACTTTAGATATTTTACCAATCATGCGCTTATCCACCCATTTCTGTACCATTTTAAGCAATGGGTTAGACCCGCCTTGATTCCCCATCTGCGTGACTACTTGTTTTTCTCTAGCTAATTCTGTTAATATCCGAGCTTCTCGAATATTATGCGTCATCGGCTTTTGCACGTATACATGCATGCCTCTTTCCATCGCATATTTAGCCGCAGGGCCGTGAATATGGTCAGGCGTAGAAATGGTGACTGCATCAATTTTTTCCTTATCTAACATTTCCCGATAGTCATTATACAAAGTAGCCTTTGGGAAGTTTTTGATAGACCGTTTTGCAGAACCTGAGAAGTCTACATCACATAAGGCGACTACATTTTCTCGACCATTTACCGATGCATTTTTTATATCACTTGACCCTTTTCCACCTGCACCAATAGCGGCTAAATTTAATCGGTCGCTAGGCGGTGTATAGCCTACTCCGCCTAATACATGTCTAGGAATAATAAAAATAGAAGAAGCCATCGCTCCCGTTTTAATAAAGGAACGGCGAGAAGTCGTTATTTTTTTAGTCGTTCGTTTTTTCATACGGATAATTATAGTTGAATAGGTTGTTTTAAACCCAAATTAAAAGTTGTTTTTTCTGTTTTTTAAGAAAGAAACTAAGGTAGTTATTGCCAGTGATAAATTATAATATCTGCGCACAATTTTCCTATCAGATAATCATTTTGGTCGATTTGTTGCCTAATTATCTGTTTTATAATTTTTTGTTTTAATAATTAGATTCATTTTAAATGTTAAGGTTGTGTTAAAAAAATAATTGTTTGCAATTATACCTAGGACTCTTATGTATGTTTGCAATCAACTGCGGAATTATAGCCTATTTTACACAAAAAATTACATTGAGAATTATGCCTACGGATAAATACTTGAAAATTACTTTCAACTTATGCATTGCTTTGTTGATTCATAGCTTTACCTATAGCCAAGTTACAGATTCGCTTTTAGTAAGTAAAGGAGTTACAGAAGTTGTTTTTAAAAAAGCCATGCTAGATGGCAAGCTCTTTTACCGAAATGAAAAAACGAAAGAATTCATAAGTCAGTCTAAATTTAAATTTTTATCTGAAGCCAAAAATGGAAAAACGATTCCAGATACCAATCGTATAGCACATGGCGCTGCTGACGAATATTGGCAAAATGACCAAGTTAATCCATATAGAGAAGTAGTGCTACCAACACCTTATAGGATATTATTTGACCAGGCTACCTTTACCCATCCAGTTGATGGTGACCTTGTGGTTACTTCAAGATTTGGGCGGAGACGAAGAGGGCCACATAGAGGCTTAGACCTCGACCTTGTTACAGGTGATACGGTACGTTCTATTTTGCCAGGGATAGTTCGATTTGTTGGTTATAGTAGAGGGCATGGTAAGACGGTTGTCGTAAGACATGCCAATGATGTAGAAACGTTATATGCTCATTTATCTGACTATTCCGTAGAAGCGAATGACCTTGTTTACGAAGGGCAATTGATAGGACTTGGTGGCAATACAGGGAATAGTAGAGGGAGTCATTTACATCTAGAAGTACGATATAAAGGCGTATGTATTCATCCACAATATATATTCAATTTCGATGGTAGTCAAACCATTCGAGGTTCAGAATTATGGGTGACTAATGAATGGAAAACACCAAGGTATCATAGTTCCTACCGAACCAGTCAAGTAACGCCACTCTTCACTGAATCAGAAGCGGTTGCCGCTCAAAATGCGGAACCTCGATTTCATAGAGTACGCCAAGGAGATACGCTTTCTCATATAGCAGGAAGATATAGTCTAAGAGTAAGGGAAATTTGTAAACTCAATGCTATTTCTCAAAATTCTACGCTCAATATTGGTCAAGTTTTACAAGTGAGGTAAGAAAAATTAATGATAGCAGGCACTCGCCTAAAACGGAATACGGGTTCATTCTTGAGTAAATCGTAAGTATTTTCATCAATTAGGACATGGCAACTATTTTGGCAGAATGGGCGACCTTTTTAAAATTATTTTTCGGATGATGGAAAGACCATTGGATGCTTTGCCCAAATACATTTAAAATAATTATTTTTAGACCAAAAAAAGAGCGATGATTTACACAAATCATCGCTCTTTTTAATTAGAAAACAAGCTTATCAATAAAGCCGACTTACCAAAAGCTTACCAGTCGAAACAGGTCGTCTAGGTAATTTTAATTGATAATAATACAAACCATTTTGAAAGGCTTTTACATCTAAACGAACCGTTTCATTACTTTGACCATCAATAGTTTGGGTATGTACAATTTGTCCAAAAGTATTAACTACTTGTAACGAACCCGTTTCTTTTGCTTCATTTTTTATACGAATAAAAAACTCCGTTTGTGCAGGGTTTGGATAAGCTGCTACTTGAAGCGGAACAGTTTCTCTAATGGTTGCTGTATTGGTAATACTGATTGGTTCTTCACAAAGTCGATTGTAATCACCATCTAAAACTTGAACGATATAAAAACCAGTTGGAATATTACTCGCCGTGATGGTATTGCCACATTCCCAATTACAGGCAAAAATTTCTTTATATCGAGTATCCAAGACTTTCATCTGGTAATTTTTAGTGACATCTCCTACTAATTTTACTGTCCCACTACTATAAGTAACCATTGCATCTCCACAAATTAATAAACCATCTTCGGATTCCGATTCAGGTTCACCTTCACCTTCATTTTCGCCTCCTGTTGCTAAAGTGATGGCTTGTTCACAAATTTGATTCCAATTGGCATCGTAAATTTTGACTAAATATTCCCCATGAGGTAAATTAGCGGTTTGTTGACTACCGCAGTTTTCGGAACAATTAAATATTTCGTGATACTCATTATTGACATCGTGAATTTTGAAGAAATAGGAGACGGTAGGATTGCCTTCCATCTTGATTTTTTCGGCATCATAAGTAATCGTAATTTCTCCACATTCAATCGTGGTAACTGGACATTTACCTTCCGTCCAAGATTTTAGGCCCAAAGATTGAGCAATGCATTGATTATCGTAAGTCCGACCATCGCAAGCACAAACAGGTTCGTATATTTCATCGCAAGGTGCACCAGGCGTTGGTAAGCCTTGGCAATCATCTTCGCAATCTTCTGCTAAAATAGTTTGAATTTTTATGGCTTCTTCAAAGAAATTGCCACAAGGCAAGCTCGTTTGGTCGCCGCCCATTTCACAGAATACATTACCATCT
>JBGCFJ010000690.1:0-11628 GCA_045106885.1 Saprospiraceae bacterium | reverse complement strand
CATCGGATTCAATTAAAATCTAGTTATACTGGTTTTTTTGCAGAAACAAGATGGACTTTCTATTTTTTCACTAATAATGACTATCAATTAAGATACGAAGGACATGTAGGTAATAGTTCAAGAAAGGGTAGGTATTTCATTTGTGATAGTATGATTGTTTTATTAAATGATACAGAATATTTTACTCAATTCAAAACCAAAAGATTGAAAATAATAGACGATAATTGCTTGAGAGATTTTTGGAATAATTATTATTGTGATAGCGAGGAGATGCTTGAAAAAAGATATGATTTTGACGCAGCTATTCGTTTTGTTAGGGATAGCAATCAGATTTTCTCGTAAGCAATATTATATAACGGCTTTTTAGAAGGACAAATGGTATCTAAAAAAGCCGAAAAATAGTTCGAGACTAAATTTCGGCGGTTAAAAGTTGCAAGTAATTACTTGCTTATTGAGAGAATCTAAGTAATGCTTAGAGAGAACTGAATCGATTCAAACAACTAAATTATTCAAATTGCGAATCGAGTATTGTATTATTTTAGCGCTGGATAATTTTTAAATCATGCGTTTTCATTAGACTTTTTACTTAGGTATTTAATTGATAATCAATTAGTTATGTATAAAAATAAAACCCTCGTAATTCATTGATAACCAGTTCAACAAAATAAACACGATGCCTTCGTTTATACTTTGGCATACCAAAAAACGTATAAAAACTGGGGTTTCATATTTTTTATAAAGGTAACAAGTCTATTTTGAATAATGATATAAAAATATAATTATTTTGAATAATTATATTTTCGTAATTTAAGTTGAATCTACCTAATTATTGATTATTCGACTCTAGTGACCATATCTACTCCATTAATTTGTTTTAATGTTTTGATGACCAGTTGTAATTGTGCTTTATCTTTAATATGTAGACTAATTTGACATTCATAAATTCCTTCATTACTGGCAATACTGAAAGAACGGATATTCAATCCTAAATCAGAAGAAATTGTATGGGTAATGGCTTCAATAACACCAATTCCAGTATCTACCCCTGTAATGACTAAATTGGCGGCAAAATTTGTTAAACTAATACTTTCCCAATCTGCTCTTAAAATTCTATAACCATATTTAGCGGCTAAGTTAGTGGCATTTGGACAATTGGACCGATGTATTTTTAAGCCATTATTACTCAAATAGGCGAATATGGAATCGCCTGATACTGGATTACAGCAAGTCGCAAAAGAATAATCTAAATGATCTGCGGATTCTCCATTAATATGTAAACCTGATCGTGGAGCAGAAGGGTCTATTTGTTTTGTCGTAACGACAGGCTTCTGAGGTAGCTTCTCTTCTTTGATGACAATCAACGATAGTTTTCCACCTTCAACCGTAAAATTTTTGAGTAATTCTGTTGGATTTAATTTCTCTTTTGAAATATCAAAATATAAATCAACATGAGACTTGTATTTTAAAAACTTAGCAAATATTTCAATATTTGATTCTACAAAATCTGCCTTTATATTTTTAAATTTCCGTTCTAAAGTTTCTCTACCTATTTGCCCTTCTTTTTTCCGTTCCTCTTTCATAGCAGAACGGATTTTATTACGTGCTTTTCCAGTCGCCACCATTTTTAACCAACTTTCCGATGGTTTTTGACTTTTGTTGGTGGTAATATGCACTTGGTCACCGTTCTGCAAAACATGTCCCATTGGGACTAATTTATTATTGACCTTAATGGCAGTCGCATGATAGCCTACATCTGAATGGATACTAAAAGCAAAATCTAATGCTGTTCCGCCCTTCGGTAAAACGCGCATATCTCCTTTGGGAGTATAGACATAAACTTCTTCGTTGAATAGATTGGTTTTGAAATCATTCAAAAAATCAATGGCATCCATCGAAGAATTATCCAAAATTTCTCGGACATTGTTTAACCAAGCATCATATACATTTGGCGATTTTGACACCTTTTTATATTTCCAATGCGCAGCAAACCCACGCTCTGCAATATCATCCATGCGTTCACTCCGAATCTGTACTTCTACAAACCGACCTTTCGGCCCAACTACCGTGGTATGCAAAGATTCATACCCATTTGCCTTGGGGACGGTTACCCAATCTTTTAATCTTTCTGGAATAGGTAAATAAACGTCTGTTATAATGGAATAAACTTGCCAACAAATAGATTTTTCTTTACTTGGTGGTACATCTACGATAATGCGAACGGCAAACAAATCATAGATTTCTTCAAAAGGAACTTTTTTCTTTTTTAGTTTATTCCAAATCGAATAGATAGACTTTGGTCGTCCTGTGGTTCGATAAGGAATCATATTTTCTTTTAATTCCTTTTCCAATGGTTCGATAAATTCTTTGATATACCGATTCCGTTCTTTTTTAGTAGCCTGTAGTTTTTGAGAAATATCGGCGTAGACATCTCTATTGGTAATTTTCATGGAGAGGTCTTCAAACTCCGTCTTCATTTTATATAAACCCAATCGGTGGGCTAGGGGGCTATAAATAAAGCTAGTTTCCGCTGCTATCTTTACCTGTTTATGCGGGGGCATTGCTCCTAAGGTTCGCATATTATGTAGTCGGTCCGCCATCTTAATCAAAACCACTCGTACATCAACAGTTAAGGTTGATAATACTTTTTTAAAGTTTTCTGCTTGTGGACTTTCTACATCTGCACTATTTTCACTCTTAAAATCTAATTTTGTCAACCCATTCACGATTAAAGCTACTCGCTCTCCAAATTGTTCTTTGAGGTCGTCCAAAGAAACGGGCGTATCTTCTACTACATCGTGTAATAAAGCACAAATAATAGCCGTTGCGCCTAAACCAATTTCTGCGGTACAAATACGTGCTACTTCGATTGGGTGCAATACATAAGGTTCCCCTGATTTTCGACGCTGTGTTCTATGTGCATCTACTGCCAATTCATAAGCTGCCCGAATATTTGTTTTATCGGTTTTATCTGTTTTAACTTTGATAGAACGCAGCAACTGTCGATAAGCTCTCGTAATGAGTTTTTTATCCTTTTCTTCTCTGGTCTCTTTTAGCAATATTTTGCTCATTACGTTTAGTGTTTAGGAAAATAGTTATTAGGTTTAAAAGTTAAGGCTGTTTTGGATTAATCTGTCAAAACAGCATGGGTACTTACAAAACTATAAAAAAAATGTACGTGCTGCTTGACTATTCTTATAATTTTAAAATTTTAGGATATAACTATTTTTTTATCGAAAATCCTTACATCTTTTTAAAAAAGGTCTTATCTTTGCACTCGATTTGAAAAAAGCAGTATATTTAAATGTTTTTTTAAAAATAGCGCTTAAATATAGGTTAAGTTAAAACTATTTATAAATTTTAGCAATCATTAATGCGGGTGTGGTGAAATTGGTAGACACGCTAGACTTAGGATCTAGTGCTTCACGGCTTGGGGGTTCGAGTCCCTCCACCCGCACCATACAAAAAGAAATCTGACTCTTGGGTCGGATTTTTTTTTTCGTTTTTTGTAAGAGCTTGTTGGGAGTTTCAGAGGTAAAAAAAGACGCTTTTTTAACCCAAAGGATAAATCCCCAACAAGCTCTAAGAAAAGGTTATTAAGGAAACGATGAAATATAAACGATGAATTCATAAAAATTAATAAGGCTTATTTTTCTGAATGATGCATCTTTATTTTCCCATCATCAATAACAACAAATGTTTTGAGATTCAAAGCATCTTATTATATGTCTTGAATCACTAAGTGAAGAAGAAAAAATAGAATTTTTAATTTTAGGCTTTAAGGGTAAAACTTTTAGTACTTTTTAATTTTCAATTTTTAATTCTACTAAGTTGATTGCTCCTTTTAATAACTAATCAACTAATCATTAGCGTTTATTCATTGGTACACAACTAACAAGCTCAAACCGAATAAACACTATTTAATATCATTACCATGCCAACCATTGTCAGAGAAGATCATGACAATATGAATGCAACCATTACTTTAAGCATTCCTGTCTCCGATTACCAACCAACCTTTAAAGCAAAGCTTAACGAATATAAAAAGACGGCTCACATGAAAGGGTTTAGAAAAGGGAAAACGCCTTTTTCTGTTATCCGAAAAATGTATAGTAAGGGTACGTTGGTTGATATTATCAATAAAATGGTTGGGGAAGAATTAGATAAATTTATCAAAGAAGAAAACCTTAACTTACTAGGAAGTCCAATTCCTGCTGAAGACCAAGTAAATTATGAGTTTGATACGAAAGACTTAGAAGATTTTAATTTTAAGTTTGATATTGGTATTGCTCCTGATTTTGAGGTCACAGGCTTAGATGGTACTTCTTTCAATTATCATAATGCTATTATTCCTGATTCTATGGTAGAAGGGGACTTAGCAAATGCTCAGAAGCAATTAGGCGAACAAGGCCCTGTAGAGGATGAAATTCAAGCGGAAGATGTGATTAAGATTCAAGCGGATGAATTATTAGCGGAAGGTGGCATCAAAGAAAATGGGTTTGCTAATGAATTTTCTGTTAGTTATGATTTATTGACAGAGGAAGGTAAAGCAGCTTTCACTGGTAAGAAAAAAGGAGATTTAGTACAATTTGATATTTTCAACTTAGAAGCAGGTAAAGAGGAGGCTTTTGTTAGAAAATATTTCTTGGATGTTAACGAAGATGCAGACGATAATCCAGAAATTGGCAATATGTTCCAAGGGTTGATTACGGAGGTTACTCGCGTAAAGCCAGCAGAAATGAACCAAGAATTTTTTGATAAATATATCGGAGAAGGAAAAGTAAGTTCTCAAGAAGAATTGATGGACGAGTTAAAAGGACGTACTAAAATGTATTACGACCGACAAGCTGATTCTTTCTTATTTAGAGATATTAAAGAACATTTAGAAGGAAAAAATAAGCTAGAATTTCCAGAAGCGTTCTTGAAGCGTTGGATGGTTACTAGTAGTAATTTGCCAAAAGATAAAACAGCGGACGAAGAAATTGGCAACTTGACAGAAGGTTTAACTTGGACCTTAATCAGAGGAAAATTAGCGAAGCGGTTTGAAATTACAGTGAACGAAGCAGAAATCAAGCAACGATTAAGAATGCAATTGATTCAAATGTTTGGCGGACAAGATTTTGGTGCGATGTTAGATGATTACGTTAATAAAATGTATGAAGAAGAGCAGCAGTACCATAATGCTTACACGCAAGTTTTGTCTGATAAATTGTTTAATTCGATGAAAGAAGTTGTCACTTTAAACAAAACAGATATTACGACAGAAGCATTAGAAGCATTAGTAGCAGCAGAAAATGCTAAGCATCAACCACCTGCACCAGAACCTGTGGCAGAAGAGGCTGTTGAAGAAACAGAAGAAGGAATTGAAGAGGCAGAGATTGTAGAGGAATAGAATGCGGTTGCCAGTTTGCGGGTTACCAGTTGCGGGTTGCCAGTTGGCGAAATAAAATAAATTTTAAGCTTGATTGAAACTAAACTGACTTTATTTGTTATAAATAAATGTAAATTTAATTTTAATCAGCTTTTGAGGAGTTGTCTCCTATCCTTGAATATAGATTCAAGGAGGGTAAATAAACTAGAAAACCTACAAACTTATAATTATCAAAGTTTAGTAACCTTTTAGTTTTGATAAAGGAAAATCTGTATTTTCCGATTGATAACACCACAAATCTCAAACTAATAGATTATGGATATGGATTTTCAAAAAGAATTCAGAAAGTTTGCCGTTAAAGACCGTGGAGTTGGCGGTATTCACGTTGATAAATATGCCGAAATTAGTGCGCAAGCTTTTCAAAATAGTTTGACACCTTATATCATTGAAGAGCGAAGAATGAATGCAACTGTATTGGATGTATTCTCTCGATTGATGATGGATAGAATTTTATTTCTAGGTACGGATGTTAATTTCCAAGTAGCCAATATTCTAACTGCACAATTATTATTTTTGGAATCAGTTGACCCAAAAAGAGATGTGCAATTATTCATTAATAGCCCTGGTGGTTCTGTTATTGACGGTATGGGAATTTATGATGTAATGCAATACATTAGCCCAGATGTTGCGACTATTTGTACTGGTTTAGCTGCTTCTATGGGAGCCGTTTTATTGTCTGCTGGAGCAGCTGGAAAACGTTCTGCTTTACCACACGCTAGAGTAATGATTCATCAGTTATCTGGTGGAATGAGAGGTACATTTAGTGATATGGAAATCAATTATAACTTGTCTAAGCAATTAAGACATGAGTTATACACGATTTTAGCAGAACATTGTGGAAAAACCTTTGAGGAAATCGAAAAAGGTTCAGATAGAGATAACTGGATGAAAGCGCCTGTCGCTAAAGAATTTGGTTTAATTGATGAAGTATTGACAAGAGAACAAGCAAGTTAAAAATATAAAGGCTGAAAGGCTGAGCGGCTGAAAGGCTGAAAGGAATGAACGCCTTTCAGCCTTTTCGCCTTTCCACCTCTCCGCCTCTCAAACAAAACAATATGCGTAGAGGCAAACAAAATTTCAGATGTTCTTTTTGCGGCAGAGATAAATCTGAAGCCCTTATTTTAATTGCGGGGATTGATGGACATATTTGTGAAGTTTGTGTAGAGCAAGCAGAAGAAATCATCCAAGAAGAGCTATATGGGAATAAAAAAGGAGATAAAAGTACAGTAGGTAGTGTGGTAACTGGCGAGGCAGGAAAAATAGCTTGGGAAGGAACAGACCTTCCTAGCAAATTAACGCCAAGAGATATTAAAGGACATCTTGATAAATACGTTATTGGTCAAGATGATGCCAAGAAATTTTTGTCTGTGGCGGTTTATAATCACTATAAGCGGTTAAAGCAACCTGCTGATGATGAAATTGAAATCGAGAAATCTAATATCTTACTAGTTGGTCGGACGGGTACAGGAAAAACACTATTAGCAAAGACCATTGCGAAAATGTTGAAAGTTCCTTTTGCGATTGTCGATGCCACTGTCTTTACGGAGGCAGGCTATGTAGGAGAGGATGTTGAAAGCATGTTGAGTCGATTACTACAGGCTTGTGACTATAATGTATCAGCAGCGGAAAGAGGGATTGTGTATATTGATGAAATTGATAAAATTTCTAGAAAGTCAGATAATCCGTCTATCACTAGAGATGTTTCTGGAGAAGGGGTACAGCAAGCGATGCTAAAAATGTTGGAAGGAACAGAAGTGAATGTTCCACCACAAGGCGGTAGAAAACACCCAGAGCAAAAATTAGTCAAAGTGAATACCAATAATATTTTATTCATCTGCGGTGGCGCTTTTGACGGTATTGAAAAAATCATTGCTCGTCGAATGAACACCCAAGTAATTGGTTTTAATGCGGATGAAAAAGAATTGGTAGACCGAGAAAATTTATTGCAATACATTTCTCATGTAGACTTAAAAAGCTTTGGTTTAATTCCTGAGTTAATTGGTCGTTTACCCGTTTTGACTTATTTAAAGCCACTAGATTTAGCGGCTTTAAAAGCTATTCTAACGGAACCTAAAAATTCTTTAGTTAAACAATATTCTAGATTATTTGAATTAGAAAATATTGAATTATCTTTTACGGATGAAGCATTAAGTTTTATTGCAGAAACTGCTTTAGATTATCAATTAGGTGCTAGAGGTTTGCGCTCTATATGTGAAGCCATTATGACGGATGCAATGTATGAATTGCCTTCGCAGAAGGATGTCCATTCTTTTGTGATTGACCGTATTTATGCGGAGTCTAAGTTGCGGAAGTCTAAGTTGGCACAGTTGAAGGCGGCGTAACTTTATTTCTATCATATTAAAAAAGGCGTTGTGGATTTCCCACAACGCCTTTTTTAGTAAGGATAATATTTCTTATCTTTGTTTTAAAAGCATTCTATGAAAATCATTAATCCAATATATGACCTTGCTTTTAAATACTTGATGCAGAATGAACGCATTGCTAAAAAGGTATTATCAACCCTTTTAGAATGTGACATACTAGAATTAGCCTTAGAACAACAGGAAATAATTGCGGTAGATGAATTTAGAGATTTAAAACTGTATCGCTTAGATTTTAGTGCCTTAATTGTCAATCAAGATGGAACAACTCAACGAGTATTAATAGAATTACAAAAATCTAAATTACCTACCAACTTATTGCGTTTTCGTTCTTATTTAGGCAATACTTATACCAAAAGAGAAACTAAGACAGCCCCTTCTGGCGACGAGAAGATAGTTAGTTATCCTATTATTGCTATTTATATTTTAGGATATAATGTAGTAGACATTCCTTACCTTGCCATCAATATTGACCGACGAATTACCAATACTGTAACCAAGGAGGAAATAACTGTCGATAGCGATTTCGTAGAACTACTAACCCATAAAACACGAATTATCCAAGTACAACGTTTAGGCGAGAAACGTCGCAGTAAATTAGAGCAATTTCTATTGCTATTTAATCAAGCTTGGGCAGTCAAAGACACTCGATATATCATAGATTTAAAAGAAATTCCTGATTCTTTTTCAGATGTTGTCGATTACTTAAAAGGCCCTGTAGCAGACGAAGCTTTCAGAAGAAAATTAGAAGCCGAACAAGAAATTGATGATATTTTTAAACAACAAGAAATTGATTTAAAACTTGCTCGTCAACAAAGAGCAGAAGCATTAGAAAAAGCTGAAGCTGCAAAACAAGAAGCTGAAACTGAGAAACAAAAAGCTAAAACTGCAAAACAAGAAACTGAAACTGAGAAACAAAAAACTAAAGCTGCAAAACGAGAAGCTGAAACTGCAAAACAAGAAGCCGAGGCTGAGAAACAAAAAGCCGAGGCTGAGAAACAAAAAGCTAAAACTGCTTTCTTGAAACTTGCGACCTATTTAATTACTCAAAATGCCCCTTTAGAAGAAATCATACAACAAACAGGATTATC
Source organism: Saprospiraceae bacterium (assembly GCA_045106885.1). Classification (GTDB taxonomy): domain Bacteria; phylum Bacteroidota; class Bacteroidia; order Chitinophagales; family Saprospiraceae; genus JAFMDF01. The sequence continues at coordinate 2,728 of JBGCFJ010000690.1, read as the reverse complement.
TAAAACCGAAATATTAAAATTAAAAAAATAATTACTGATGGAGACTACTAAAACTACACAAAATCCTGCTTTCAAAACACTATTACAAGGTCTACAAATGGAAGATGCACTTGATCGACTTGAAGTAAGTTTAGACGCAGTAAAACAAGAAAGAAGAAAAGCGCAACAAGCGGCAAAAGAAGCACAATTAGAAGCAGAAATTGCGAAGCAAGAGACTGGCTTCATCTTTTCCGACAAAAGCAGCAATAATATATCGAATAAAGGAAAGTCTTACTTCTTTATTAGGATAATTTAAATAATAATTTGGTGTAAAATCAGCAGCAGATTTTTTCGCAGATTTACTAGCTAAAATTCTAGCCGCAGCCCAATCCCTATAACAGTTAACATAAGCTCGTTCATACTCATTAAACATTGATTGATTCGCTTCTACGAAAAAAACCGTATTAATCAACCGATTCTTCAACCGAGATTTTAAGTTTTTATAGCTTTGATTGCGAACATTGCCATCAAAAAAATGAGTGGCGGCTTCCTCGTCAGAAGTAAAAGTACCATCAGCGATACCCTCATAAAATTCATACACTTGGGACTTGTTTTCTGTTGGGTTGCCCAAGACTTCAATTTGTTTGGTTTTGTATTTCGTCAAAACCTGGACCATTTCTCGAAGAATTTCCATTGTTTTTGGTGTTTATACGCCTATGTAGAGAGACGATTAATGATTCAATGTTGTTTTTTGAAGTTATTTTTTGCTTAATGTAAATATAATAAATTTTAATAAATTCTATTAAATTTTGTGAAATTTATTAATCTTATAACAGATAAATTAATTAATGCCCATTAACTAGCAATTATTACCCATAAAAATTAAAAGATAAAGGAAAGAAAATAAATATAAAATGGAAAGAAATAATCCCCAGAGAAGCACCGATTAACGGTACTTCCTAGGTAGAGAGAATCTGGCTTTAAAAGCCTCGTGTTTAGAAATAAAAAATGAATTACAAAATAATGTAAACATTTTTCTAACATTATACTGCGAATATATAAAATTATCTGCACAATTCATGAAAGAAAAACTAATAAATTGACTTGTATTGTCAATTAATTGTTATTTTATTGCACCGTAATTAACGGTTCAAGCGAACAGATTTTACCTGTTCTGAAATTCTGCCATATAAGCTCTTTCTTTCAACAATTACTTCTCCCACACCATGCATTAAGGGGTGAGGTTGAAGGGTATCCCCGTAAGTTGTAATAAGTTTGGGAGGAAAGTTGACTTGAACATTATAGTGATTATCAAAAGGCAAAGCAGATATGTCTTTAATTTTTCCTTTTAATACCCCAAATTCCATAAAAGGATAATTATTTAATTTTACATAGACTTCTTGGTTGGTTTTAACTTTTCCTGCTCCTTTTATTGGTAGCTGTAATAATGCAAAATAAGGCGTTTTTTGACTTGGAATTAAGCTGAATATTTTTTCATCTTTTCTCACAAACTGATAATCATTAAAGTATTCTTTATAGACACAACGCCCTGTTACATTTGCCTTTAATAAATATTGCAACTCCCAGGTAGTTAAGTCATTGTTTAGTCGCCGTAGTGCTTCTTTTATAGCATTTGTATAGGTGAGTTTGTCAAGAGAAAATTGTCCTGTTACTTCCTCCGTTTCTCTCTTCAATGTCTCTATATTTAAATCTAAGGCATTTAAATCTGTTTCATTTTTTAAATTAGCTAAATCTTGCACGACAATTTTTCGATTCGCTTCCTCTAGTTCTATGGTTGCAATAACGCTATCTGCCAAAAGTTTTTCTTTTCTAGTAATATTCTTTTGTTCAAAGGCTCTATCTCTGGCTAATATTTCAAACTTCTTTTTTAATAAGTTTTTCCGACTTTTATATTGCTCAATTTGCGTATTTCTTGAAGCAATTAACGCTCGATGATTATCTGTTCTCAAAAAAGTTTGATATGCTTCAACAGCTTTATCTATCTGGATAAGTGCAGGTCTTAATTCTCCTACACTTAAAGTTTGTGCAGCACATAGGTCCTTAGCAATATCAATAACATTACGGTCTTTGACGGCTAATTTAGCTTTTAATAATGCGACATCTTCATAAACTGCGGTATTGCGAATAATAGCTAATGAGGCACCTTTTTGAACCAACGCATCATTTGATACTAAGAGTTTAATTTCTCCAGTTGTTCTAGCATAAATATCCACAGGAGTTACTTCTGTTGTAATCGTCAATGGTGCGCTGATAGTATCCTTGTATTCTAATAACCATGCAAGGAAAGGCAGTAACCCTAAAATAAGAAAGATAGCTATGGTACTGGCTATGACCAATCCTCTTGGCAATTTTTCTGTAATTTTCATTATTTTTCTTGGTTAGATAATTAGGGCGTAGGAAAAATAAAACCTACCCATTCTGCAGTTTTATTTTGTCCTTTAAGGCATCCAGCAACCCACCCGTTTCACGGTTCAGGAACTTACACTCCTTCATGCAAGCGGTTCAGAAGTATACTTCTTCATGCCTTGAATAAGAACAAACTAAAACTACATTTTTGGGTACTTTATTTATTTCCTACTCCCTTAAGTCTTGGGTTTCGGTAGAAATTAAATAGGTAAATAAAATTAAAACAATATTATATCCTTAAATTAGTATTAATTTAGGCTAAATACAGAATAATGTGTCGTTTTACGTTATTTACGTTAACTGAATTTAATATTTTTTATTT
>JBGCFJ010000069.1:0-6976 GCA_045106885.1 Saprospiraceae bacterium | reverse complement strand
CAGATTAAACATAGGTAACCAACTGAATGTCAAGAATTTAAATTTTTTCAATATGACTGCTAACAGTTTATGTAATAAACGGTCTGACTGATCACTTCTTTCTAGTGTAGTGTGAAGGAAGAAATGACGGGTTAATTAGTTCAAACACTTGGAGGTCTGAGACACTCCAAGGTTTTTGCTACCTGACCTTGGAGCGTCTTCAAGACCTCCAAGTGTCTTTTCGCAAAAAAGATTACTCGACATTTCAAAGTTGACTAAGCACTAGTGGTTCAAGTCATAAGTAATTGATAGTTTAATCGAGTGTATTTTTTCGTTAGGCAAGGCATTTTTTTTGAGAATAGCCTTCGCTCTTTGAGAAAAAAATAACGCAGCATAACGGAAAAAGACGCCGATTTAAACTGTCAAGGATTTATGTCTTGAACCACTAGTTATCAATTTTCTTTCTGATTATCTAGTACCTCCTATTAAATAATCGACACTTTTGTAAAAAAGGGTAATAGGTTGATGAGGATTTGAGATGAGTCAGGATTAATCTTATCTACTCATTACCTAGAAAAAGGGTCGATTATATCTATAGAGGTACATAATCCTAAATATACTATTTTTATTTAATATATTGGTACTAAGAGCTTGTTGGAAATTTATCTTTCAGGCTAAAAAAGTGTCTTTTTATTTCCAAAAACAAACTCCCAACAAGCTCTAAGCAATGAACGTATTTTTGATCTAAAAGTTATTACTAAATATCCCTAAAAACAGAAACGGGCTGCATTAAGAAATGCAGCCCGTTTCTGAACTGAAAAGAGTGTACTTGTGTTTACTGTGGGGTTGGCCCACCTAGACTCATATTCCACTTATTGGAGGATTTTTTCCCTCCTTTATAGCGGTCTAATTCGCCGTCACTCAATGTCTGGAACTCTTTTTTGACATCGTCCAAACTTTTGTTGCCTTCATCGTTAATATTGTTTCCCATAGTATAAACTATTTTAAGTTTAACTGAAATAAAACCGTTTACTCATAGTAGTAAACCAAATTCTTGACGTAAAGTTACGATTATTTAAGAAATATCAAAAAGCTAACCCTATTTTTTTTTCCTTTTTTTGCTAAAAATTTATTTTTTGCTAAAAAACTAGCAAAAAAATACGTTTTATAATCTATTTTATTAAAAAAAATATATAAGAAAGATAAAAGATGAATTATTTTATAAATATGTATTTAGTGATATTTAATATTTATTTATTTATATTTTAGTGATAACCAGTTGAAAAATTACAAAAAAATGTGTAAATATTGTTTTGTAATATAAAAAGCCTTATCGTTTTGATAAGGTTTTTTAGTAAAAAAAATATTTTTATTAAGAACAAAAAAATATACTATTTTGTGGATAATCTACCATCGAATTAAAGCACTTCCCCATGTAAATCCACTTCCAAAGGCTGCTAAACAGACCAAATCGCCTTCTTTAATTTTACCTGCTTCCCAAGCTTCACATAAGGCGATAGGAATAGAAGCTGCGGTCGTATTTCCATACTTTTGAATATTGTTATAGACCTTGTCTTGGCTCAAGCCCATTCTTTTTGCTACAAACTGACTGATTCTTAGATTTGCTTGATGTGGAATAAGCATATCTATAGCATCTGACTTTAGGTTAACTTCTGTTAATGCCTCGTTAATGACTTCTGGGAATTTGGTGACAGCTAATTTAAAAACAAATTGTCCTTCCATTTCTGGATATAATTGCCCATCGTCTAACATTTTTTGAGTAGCGAATATTTCTCCAAACTCTATCTCTTTATCGAAGCCAAATCTATCTTCTAATCCTAATTTTTCGGCATGGTATCCGCCGTGAGAACCAGGACTAATGAAAGCTAGTTTTTCTGCATAAGTACCGTCTGAGTGCAACTTGGTCGTTAAGATACCTTTGCCTGCTTCTTCTATTGGTTGAATAACTGCTGCTCCTGCACCATCTCCAAAAATGACCGTTACATTTCTACCTTTTGTACTAAAATCAAGCCCCATAGAATGCATTTCTGACCCTACGACTAAAACATTTTTATACATGCCTGTTTTTACAAATTGGTCAGCAATAGACAAACCATAAATAAAACCAGAACATTGATTTCGGATATCTAATGCACCAATTTCTGTTTTGGTAATGCCTAATTCTCTTTGTACTAAAACACCACAACCTGGAAAATAATAATCTGGACTTAGGGTAGCAAAAATGATAAAATCTATTTCTTCTGGAGTAATCCCTGCTCGTTCTATCGCAATTCGAGCTGCCGCAGCGCCCATTGTTGCGGTTGTTTCCTTATGCTTTTCAGCATATCGCCGCTCTTTAATACCTGTTCTTTCCTGAATCCACTCATCAGAGGTATCCATTACTCTAGTTAAATCATTATTAGTGACTATCTTTTTAGGTACGTAATGGCCGATTCCTGCAATTTTTGAATTTAGCATCCTATATTTTTTTAGCAAATTAAATCCCGAATTATCTTCGAGTTAGGTAAAGCTTTTCCTCGCTTCATTTTCAAAACGAGACGTAAAATCGTTAAATCTATTCGATTTTCAAAATAAATTAAAATAAATTGGATATTATTCACTAATACATCAAAGTCCGATGTATATTTGTCCTATGTATTCAAAAGAACTTTTAAAAGGCACCCTTAAAACGATTATTCTCAAACAACTGGCAGATAATGGTCGTATGTATGGCTATGAAATTACCCAAAAAGTAAAAGAACAAACTGATGGTCAGTTGGAATTAAGAGAAGGCGCATTATACCCAACCTTACACAAGCTGGAAGCAGATGGCTTTGTTGTTACGGAAAAGATTTTTATCGGTAAACGAGTAAGAAAATATTATGCCCTAACTCCTGAAGGTAATGAAGCTACCGTTTCAAAAATAGCAGAAATTACAGCGTTTTATGGAATGATGCAGGGACTTCTTGGCGTAGACTAAGTAGCTTAGTAGTCCGTCAAGATGATAGTGTCGGGGTGAATTTTGAAGTTGTACTAGGCAAAAAACGTAGACATAGCCCTTGCTATAACGAGTATTTTTAACGACGTAAGTACTCAATCAGGATACCAATTCGTCATAAATGATGAATATGGAGATGGTATTTGTTGTAGCTATGGCAATGGTTCTTTTTCTTTAAAAGACAATCGTGGAGATATAATTATTAGTGGTGGCGCTTTTGGGGCTACATCAACAACGACTTTTTGTACCCAAGCAGGAGGAATGATAGACAATTGCCCCAATGACCCCAATAAAACCGAAGCAGGTCTATGTGGTTGTGGCGTAACGGATAGAGATTCGGATCTAGTAACTCCCGAAACAATGATTTCTCAGAAGGTTATTTTGATGCGGTAGTTTATTAATTAGCGTCTGTCCGTAAAGTCGATTTTGTTCCGCTCGTAACCACCAAATTTATTTGGTAGGTTCATAAATTACGGACAGTCAATGTTTTGAATCAGCCAAATAAATTTGGCGATTACATTAGACAAGCAAAGCACAAGTTTACGGACAGACTCTAATTACTAGCTAGCGATTTTAGCACATTATTTAAAAATCTCTTGTCATTAATCCTTTGCCTCAAAATTCAATTTTGGCAATGGATAATAAATGCAGTTATATAGGTCGCAAGAAATAATTATCTAGTCACGAATGAATTAATGCTCATTTCCTCCCTTCCGAATCCAAACATCTTGCTGAGGAAAAGGAATTTCAATCCCTGCTGCTCTAAATTTTCGGTCAATTTCAAAGCGTAAATCACTCTTAATATCTTCAATTTTTTCTAGTTTTTTAGAAAAAAATAATAACTCAAAATCAAGGGAAGAATTGCCAAAAGCGGTAAATCGAACCAAAGCAGCAGGACGTTTTAAAATAGAAGGATGTACTTTAGCAGTCTCTAACAAAATCTGTTTAACTAATGCGGTATCTGTACCATAAGCTACCCCAATCGTTATTTTAAATCTAACTTTATCATCATAATGACTCCAGTTAATCACATTATTGACCACTAGTTTTGAATTGGGTACAATAACCGTAATATTATCTCTAGATTCAATAATGGAAGTTCGTAAACCAATCTTTTTTAAACTGCCAATGATACCATCAATTTCTATGGTTTCTCCTACTTCAATTCCTCGCTCAAATAATAATAATAAACCCGAAAAAAGGTCATTAAAAGTTTGTTGTAATCCCAATCCAACACCGACTAAAAGCGCTGCCAAACCACCCCAAAAAACGGTCATATTGACTTGCAGATAATGGAGTGCTGTAAGAATAGTTATAACGTAAACAAAATAACTAATCAATTGGTTAACAGCGAATTGGGTTCCTAGATTAATTTTATTTTTTTGGTAATACCCTAATAAAATTAACTGCGTCAAAGCCCACACAAAAACCCTTCCTAAAGTTAAAATTATCAGAATGGTAATAACCTTACTAAGATTTAAATTAAAAGGCGTTTCTGAATTCGCATGAAAAGTAAAGACGGTAGGATTAAATTGGAAATTTTGAAAAAATAGAAAAGTCGCTAATAAGAAAACGGCAATTCTTACAGATTGGCTGGCTATTTTACTGGAATTTTGCTTGGTAATATCTTCTAAACGGTACCGTTCTTCTTCCTCAAGCGCAATTTTTTGCTGATAATATCTATTAATTCCTTTGACTAAAAATAAATTAATCAGTCTAGCTAATTGGATAATAAACAGCCCTCTTAAAACAGAATCCCAACCAATTCTAAAATAGCCGTTCGGATAAATATCTGTAGAAAAATCTAATACATCAACCGCACTAATCAAAAAAATTAAGATCAAACAACTACCAATCAATTGCTTTAACTGATGGCCAGTTATTTGGTCTAAATTACCTTTATTGGCATAATAAGTCAGGGTTCTTCTTATCCCAAATAAATAGAAAAGAATAGACAGAATCCCAATACTACTTACTGCTATTACCTCTCCAGTGGTAATACCTCTCTCGTTCAATGTAAATAGTATCTGATTTAAAAATTCTTCCATTTTTATGGTTGTTAGTTTCTGGTTGGAATCAACAAACAGTTAGGTAAAGTGGAAGAAATAATCAACCATTTATACTGCCCTTTTTCCTTAGAAGAAAAATTGACTAGCCTAACTGGCTAATTATTTTCTCCACTCTGCCTTAGCATTTATAAATCTTAATAGCCAAATTTTTGTACCCAACAATTTGGCATATAACCAACCTTACCAATTTTATAAGTGGCGCCATATACCCAATCTTTATTTAATAAAGTCTTTCGGTGACCTCTACTTGGAATACCATCATCCACTAGTAATAGAATTACCGCTTCTCTAACATCCGCAGGTCCACCAACTAAATTCTCATTTCCATCTGTCATTTGCGAGCATTCCCGTTTAACTCTATCCCATGGCCAAGAACCATTAGAACCGTTATGCCCAGTACTACCTCTTGCCTTTTGGTCTAAACCATGTTTTTTAGCTGCATCATAAATACAAGGAGTTGGTCGAAGGATAGATAATGGAGGTGTTACGCCAAGTTCTGCAATCAATTCATCACAAACTGCCAAAGAACTACCAAAAGATTTACCGCTTTGTATATCTCGTTTATATTGTTCAATATATGGTATATAACCAACAGGATTAGACCGCATTAGGTTTATTTCATCCATCATTGACAATTCTTCACTAGACATGTAAACAGCATTGGTAGAAGTAGGTACTCCGTTTATCCGACGATTATTCGTCCTTGAATGATAAGCCATTGGTGTTGTAGGATTATTTCGATTGGTTATCAATTGCGCAGGAGGGGGGGGCAAATCATTGTCAACCCGCCCTTGAGGAGTATCATAAAAATCATCATAATCTCTTCCACCATAAGCATTACCACCTCTATCTTGAATAGTATTAGTTGAAGAAGTATTCCTGTTTCTACCAGTTCTATTTCCTCTATTGGCCATAGTAGCGGAATTACGTATCTGTGAATTTAAATCATCATAAGTAGAAATTCTATCACAAGCACAATCAGAAGAAAGAATGACAGAACCAACAGACATTTCCTCTCCAGCTTGTAAAAGATTAATACTTCTAAATCTTGTTTCGGTATAACCATAAAGTTCGGCTAAACCACTAATGGTTTCTCCAACCTGAATCGTGTGCCTATAACCTCCTTGTTTAGCATAGCTTGAAACACCGTAATTCGTATTTTCAGAATAGGTATAATTATTATTTCCTCGTTCTACAAAATCATTCTGATTATAAGTGGTCGTATTATCAGAATAAGTAGGACTTGAAACGATTAATTCTTGACAAGCATACAAGGTAATATTAACAGGAATATTATTCCATTGTGCCAAATCAAAAGTTGTAAGGTTATACTTTTTAGATATTCGATAGAGGTTCTCTCCACTTTGCACCACGTGAATACCAGGCCTACTAAAGTTAGGACATTGTGCATTTAATTGAATAGAAAGAAAGATGAATAATAGAAGAAACCAATTGTTTTTTTTCATAGTAGCTAAATTTTTTGACAGTTTTTTAAAGGGAAAATTAATATTTTTTTAATATTTATGGAGTACTAAATGGGTTCATAAAACAGTTTGGAACTAGTCAAATGGAAGGAATTTATGTGAAATTGGCAATATGTAGGAAATATTAGGATAAAAATACCGCTTTTTATCTACTAATGAAAATTTAATGCGTGTTTGGTGCTATAATTATTTTTCCCCACTTTTGCAGACTCTTTGAATACTCAATGAGTAAATGTAAAAATGAGTGAATGAATAGATGTATGGCACTTAGCCTGCTTTTAGACAATAATTATTTTTACTAGAATCTCAATATATCAGGTTTTTTAGGCGCTTACGCAAAATTTAAAACCAACAAATTGTCGATATTTTAAAATGTCGATAATTGTTAATCTCAAATTCAAATTCAACCTCAAATTCCCGCCGAAGGTGGTTTAAAATTGAAAATT
>JBGCFJ010000689.1:0-6043 GCA_045106885.1 Saprospiraceae bacterium | reverse complement strand
GGCATGTAAGTAGTTGGAGGTACGAGAACGGTTTGGTACTCATGTTGTCCATTACTGATTTTTCCACCCTTCATAGCTACTTTTTCTAATTGCTTATCTGAGATAAAGTCATAGGCGTAGCCATTTTTTTCTAACCATTCTGCTGTTCTTCTTACTTCGGTGGTATCTCCTTTTCTTGGAGTAGTCCAACCATCAAAATGTTCTAATAATGTCCCTCCTTGTCTAGCAAATCGGTCATAGGCTGGCAAGTATAATAATATATCATTGTCGGCATGCCCTGCTTGTAAAAAGGCTTGGGTATTGGCAATATAATTATTTAAAGCAGGATAGTCTGCCCATAAAGGATTGCGAGGATTGGCATGAATCGCTGCATAAAATAAACGACCAGGCCAGTCAGCTTTAGGAGGTGAATAACAAGTGCCATGATAAAAAACATGGTTGATTCCTGCCGAAAAGTAGCGGTCCACATTTTCCTTTAAATCCGCCAAGTTGGTTGTAAAATGTTCGCCTAACCAAGTAGCTGCTTCGGCAGCGACCAATTTTTTTCCTGTGACATGCGCTGCAGAACTAGCCATTTTAGCTTTAATAATATCTGTTCCCTCCGTTTCAGGAATATCAGAGGCAGCGTATAAATCTAAAATATTGGCAGGTGAACCATGTGCTTGATTACGAATAACAGCTTGCTGCTTGCTTGCCCAATTAGCCCAAGTTTGGGTGAAGGTTTCCATCAATAATTCGCCAATGGTTTCCCGATAATCGGATAAAATTCGTTGCTGTTTTTCTATTGCTCCTTCGCCAAAAAGCGCAGGAAGATACTGTCGCAAATCGTAGCCCCTTTTTTCTTGAAAGGCAGTAAAAAGGTTGGTTGTCCAGTCAGCCTGTCCACTCGCATCATCTACCTCGTAGCTATCATTGAAAAAAGCCCGAAGTGTGGTAATGTCTTTTCCAGTAAAAGCAGCATCGAATTTTTTTAGATATTGTTGAATGGCGGTTTTAGAAAAATGGTCTATTACATTGCCTTCTCCCCCAGGGGCCGCTCGTTCTACCATTTTGCCATGTCGCCCTAAAAAGACAGCATAAAGCGTCCAGTTACCAGCAGGAGCTATCCAATTGAGTTGTCTTGCTTCATTTACTTTATCCGTCAGATTTAACACCGTTCCATCGTCGGAATAGGCCATTAAAACTAGTAGCGGTAAGGGCTGTTCAAAACGCACTTGGTCTAAGGCAAGGGCTTGCAAATTGGGATTGGTGGCAATAGGGTCTTTGATATCGGCTAAAGTTGATTTAATCGGTCGAACGGTCCTAAAAATAGGTGCTTGTTTTAATTCAATTTTCTCTAATAATTGTTCCCCTGCAACCACTTGATAGGTTCTGTGTGCTACATTTTTACAAGCAATTGCCGCATCCACCCAAGGGCCACCAAAAGGCCAACCTGTTCCAGTTGCCATATCTACACCCAAATCCAAACGCGCTGCTTCTTGTAGGGTAAATAGGAATAAATCCACCCATTCATTGGATAAATAGTCGATGAATGCTGCTTCTTTTCCCTTTATGCCGTAAATAGGTGTCAATTCTACTCCGCCAATTCCCGCTGTTGCCAAAGCTTCCAATTCGGCGGTAATGCCTGCTTTAGTCACACTGCTGCCATGCCACCACCAACGAGTCCAAGGCTTATTGGTATTAGATATTGTTGCCCAAACCTCCGTTGGTTGGCTACTTGAATCTAGTGGTTGACTAGTTGATTTTTTATTATCACAAGCAAAGAGCAATAAAATGGCAATTATGCTAAGTAATGGTTTGTTCATTTTTAGAATTCTTTTGACAACAATGATTCAAAATTGATAGTAGACTATTTTCAATAGGATGGATAAATTGTTTAATTCACTAATCCTCATCTTTTCCCAGCCGTAGGTCCCGGCCAATCATCCGTCCGAAATGGCGAGGCGGGTAAACCCGAATGATTCGTTAAATTTTGCAAACTAGGGTTTTGGTTAAACGCATAACGGACAGCCAAAGGCGCCTTTACTTTGTCTGACCAAACCACGATTTTTTTCTTTCCTTTAATTTTGGCTTTTGCCCAATGCCATTGTTTATCTTTTCCAGCAATGGTAAATTCTTTTAACTCGCTACCTTGACTAATTTGTAGTCCTTTTCCAATCTGGTCAAAAAATAAAACCACTTTCCCTTTTTTGATTTTTGCTTTTTTATACATCGGTCCAGACCATATTTCGTTTCCCCGATAAACGGTACTTATGGCCCATTTTGCGAGTCGAAGGCCAACATCTTTTTTATTAGACGGATGCCCATTATCTACCTCTCCGAGGTCAATAGTGACGACCATATCTACCTTTTCCGTTTGTTCGGCCACCCTGCGTTGCGATTCTCTCAGGTGACTCCATGCTATGTCTTCGGGCGCATTGTTTATTGGTCTAAAATTGGGTAGTTGTACTAGGCAAAAAGGTAAAGCCTCCTGTTGCCATTTATCTCGCCAAGATTGTATCATTGTAGGCAACAAAAGTCGATATTGCTCAGCTCGCTCTTCATTGGATTCTCCTTGATACCAAGTCACCCCTTTTATACCAAAAGGTATCAATGGAGCGATTAGGTTTTCGTAAATAGACCCAGCAATTCGATAATCTCTCAAAGCATCGGGAACTCGTGGCTTTTTAGGTGATTTTTCTTCTTTTTCTTTTGCCACCTTATCTGCCTTTTCCCAATCTTGAATCGCTTTTTTAAAATCTATTTTCACCTGTGCCCGTTCTGCTGCCCAAATTTTTTCTCTTTCAATACAAGGTAGAAAATCTGCAGATGTTTGCAAATACGGTCGAGGTGTCCAAGCCTCTACCTGCGACCCACCATAGGATGCATTTATTAAACCTATCGGCACTTGTAATTTTTGAAATAAGTCTTGCCCTAAAAAGTAGCCAACTCCTGAAAAATCCGCTACCGATTGAGGGCTACAGGCCTGCCAAGTAGCTAATTTTCCTTCCTTTCTCTTAAACGCCACCTCTCTACTTACATTAAAAAGGCGGATATTTGGATAATTAGCTTTTGAGATAGCGTCCTGCCCATTCCCTGATTGGGCTACGGTCCATTGCATATTGGATTGTCCTGAGCATAGCCATACTTCTCCTACCAAAATATTCTTCAGTTCATGCTCATTAATTTTTAAAGTAGTAGGTTGAAAACTCACCTTTAATGGGGCTAAAAACACTTTCCAGTTCCCTTGTTCATCTGCTGTTGTTTCTTTTTGTTGCTTACCAAAAGTGACAACTACCTTTTCACCAACAGCCGCTGTTCCCCATATCGGTACGGGTTGTTCTCTTTGTAATACCATATTATCTGTCAATATATCAGGTAGTTGGACAGTAGCGACTAGGTTTAATTGACCTAATAAACAAAGTAAGAGCGTTATTATAAATCTGGTCATTTTATTAAATTTTAAGCCATAAAAAACACCTCTTTAAGCGGATGAACTACTGGCGAATTATCCGCATTCGTTTCCATAATATCCGCCATATAGGCCCACCATTTTTGGACAATTGGATGATTTGGAATGTTTTCCGCTACAAAATCATCCGCTAATTTCTGCACAGCAAATAAGGTAGAGGTAGATTCTTCTAAATAAATAACGTAGTCCAAAATACCTTGTTCCGATAAGTAAGTTTGTAGGGTTGGCCAAATTTCATCGTGCCGTTTTTTATATTCTTCCTCAAAACCTTTTTTCAGTTTCATGGTGAAGGCGTTTCTTTTCATAGAGCAATAGTTTTTTAAATCAGAGGAGGCGACGGCCCCCATTTTCTTTTGGGTATATCTGTCAAAATAAACTATCCATTGGTCTTGGATTTTGATGACCGTTGGCCCTTCTACTCAATTATCTGTAAGACGACGCATCAGAATACTTGGTTGTTAATTGCTGACTTGTAGTAGTTTTAATTATTAAAAGGGTTCATAAGTTGGCAATTTTATACATTAGAAATAGATATTGACAGGAAAATAGTACATAAAAATGGGGCATTTCGTACAAAAAAAAATTGTACAATATTCTTGACTATAAAAAACAATATTTAAACTCCAATAAAAGAGAATAAGGCTATATTTGGGATTAACATTTCTTTTTAAAAGAAATCCATTAACAGATATAGATAATCAACCATTATGGCAAACATTTTAAAATATAGGTTCATTCACCCAATACTTCTATGGCTTTTCTGTATGCCTATCCTCTTATTAGCTCAATCAGAAAATCCAGAAAAGACAACGGACAGTACGCTTAATTTTGTTAGTTTTCCAGACTTTTTCAATTTTGATATTCCTGAACCTTGGCCCAAGTATGAGCCAGCTATTAATTTCTTTTTGGAGCAGGTAAAGGCAGAACAACCCAATTTTGTTTTAGTAGCGGGAGATTTAGTCAATGGTAGATGGTCGGATAGCCCAGAATGTGTAGAGGCAAATGGAATGCTGTACTATGGAGGATGGGTCAGAAGAATGAATAGGCATGGACTAACCTTTTATACCGCAATAGGCGACCATGAATTAGGAGATGACCCATGGCCCATTGAAAAAATCAAATTAATTCCTGCTTATGAAGAGGTGTATAAACAAAATTTAAAAATGCCTCAAAATGGTCCAGACAATAAAAAAGGCTTGTCCTATTTTGTAAGAGAAGGAGATTTATTAATTATTACCGTAAGTACTTTTGAGGTGGTGGCAGATACGATGCGCGCTGCGGTAATCGGAGAGCAATTAACTTGGTTTCAGGAAACACTTGAAGCACATAAAGACGCTCCCTTTAAAATAGTGCAAGGGCATGTAGGTATTTGGGGAGACTTAAATTCAAGGTCTTCTAGTAAATTGATGCTGGAAGAAGGTAAGGAAAGTGAATTTTATAAAACCATGGTGGCTTATGGTGTAGATGCCTATCTAGCAGGAGAATTCCATGATGTTACTGTTTTGGAAGCAGATGGTTTATGGCAAATTATCCATGGTTCTTCTTGGGGAAGAGCTGTTGTTAATACTCAGGACTATTTAGTAGCTAGCCTAAATAAAAACGAGTTAAACCTCACTTTAAAACGGCTTTTTATGGAAGTAGATGGCGGCTATATGTGGAATGTCAATAAACCAAGAGGGCCAAGAGAAATTGTCCGTATTAGTGATACCTCTTTGAAAAACGGACCTGAAATTACGGGTACACTCACTATCAAAAAGGAAAAAGGAAAAACAATATTTACCAATCAAACAGGCTATTTTCGGAAGGATTAAACCAGCATATTTATAAATCAGCGGCGTCTGCTATCAGGAGAATCGTACCAACCGTTGGCAGATATTATTAAAAATCGCCAGTCCAGTTGGTTAAACTTAGTAACGATAAAAAAATAAGGTGGACATCTCTGGGTAGTGAATTTTGTAGCTAGGTAAGGCGAAAAACGCAGACATAGCCGTAGCTATGGCGAGTATTTTCAACGAAGTATAGCTACAAAAGGCACAGCCAGGTTGTTCAAGTTATTCTTTTACCGTTACTTAGAGGAGTGTTGTATCTGCAACTATAAAAAGCAGATGTCTAGCGAAATAGAGATGCACCATGTTAAGCATATTAGAAAGATGGGAAAGAAAGTTCACAGATTTACCATTGCTATGCGCAAATTAAATCATTAGTCATGTTCCCTTGGATTAAATTTCTAAACCAAACATTATTTTAAAGTGACAAAGTAGAAGTAAGTAACAAGTAAAAAACAATTAAGCAATGACAAAATCACAAATTCAAAAAGAAATTACCAATATTTTAGTGCAAATGGGAGTTCCTGCAAGTTCCATTTTAGCAAATGCCTCTTATTACAAAGATTTAGGGTTAGATTCTTTGGATTTTTCGGAATTGATAATGGAATGTGAATTGCGGCTAAATTTAGAAACCAGTTGTTTGGAGGTAGAAAATATAAGAACGGTTCAGGATACGGTAGAATATGCCAGTCAAATATTGAAATGCAAAACGAATTAGTATTCACTCAATACCATAAGTATAGTATGAATACCAACTAAAATATTT
>JBGCFJ010000688.1:0-2947 GCA_045106885.1 Saprospiraceae bacterium | reverse complement strand
CTTAAAGGAATTTTGGGTTAATTACTCCTACAGACGGGGTCAGAGCGCTGCTCTTTTAGTAAAAAATCAAGGAGCGTAGCTTCGAAACGGTCTGTAGGAATTGCTGAATGTCCATTTTTCCTTTAAGGAGCGTAGCTTCGGAACGATATAGCAATCTTTTTTCGGGCAATATGTTTAGGCAAAGTTTAGTATTGAAAATCAAGACTTTACTGCCTACTGCCACTGCTGACTGTCTACTCAAAAAACGCTGTAATAAGAAACTGTTCAATTAACTGTATTTAGGTGAAATTTTGGTATTGAAAATCAAGGCTTTACTGCCTACTGCCACTGCTGACTGCCTACTATTAATAGTAACCAATAAATGATAAAAAAATCAATTATTCCATATAAAATACCCATTCTCGCAATTTTGGCGATAATAGCTACCGTTTGTGGTTATCAAATGTGGCAATTGCCTTTATGGAGTCATCGACCCATCCTTTTATTTACTGCGGTTTGGGGGTTTATAATGGTCGCTTTAGCAGATAAATATTCCAAATTACCTAAAAATGGGCGTTATTTAAGTTTGGCTACGCTGAGTGGCATTTTATTAGGCTTTGGCTTTCCTATTTCTCCGCTGACGCCTTTGATGTTTGTGGGTTTTGTTCCCTTGTTAATGATTGAAAAGGAAATAGCGGCGGAAAGCGAAGCCACTTCAAAATGGGAAATTTTTAAATATAGCTATCACGCCTTTGTGGTTTGGAACATCATTACCACGTATTGGGTAGCGAATGCTTCTTCTTTTGCAGCTAGTCTTATTGCTATTTGGTTGAATGCGTTTTTTATGACGATTCCATTTGTCTTATTTCACCAGACAAGGAAGGTGATGCCTAGGGATTTTATGTATATCGCTTTTATTGCGAATTGGTTATCTTGGGAATATTTGCATTTACGTTGGGAAATATCTTGGCCTTGGCTAACTTTAGGAAATAGTTTTGCACAATATCCAAGTTGGGTACAATGGTATGAATATACAGGTGTTTTTGGTGGTTCGTTATGGATTTTATTAGCAAATGTGTTGATTTTTAGGTGGTTGGCTAGTCCATTCTGGCAAGAAAAAATAAAAATAGAAAAGCTAAATATTTTAAAAGTTATTGCCTTAATTATACTCCCAATAATCTTATCAATATGGCGCTTCCAGACCTATCAACCAGAAGGAAAGGAGGTAGAGGTCGTCGTGGTTCAGCCGAATTATGAGCCACATTACCAAAAATTTGAGGTATCTAAATTTGTACAATTAGACCAATTTTTAAAGTTATCTGAAAGCAAATTAACGCAAAATACCGCTTACTTAGTTTTTCCAGAAACAAGCTTTGACCGAATAGATAGAGACCAAATGAATCGCCTCCCAGTAATTGAAAAATTACAGGATTTAATTGATAAATATCCTAACTTAAAGTTAGTAATGGGCGTGGATGCCTATCAAATTTTTAGAGAGAAAGTACCTGAAAGGCGGTCTATGAGACAACAAAAAGACGGTAAAACAGGCAAAATATCTAATTGGGAAGCCTATAACGCTGCCGTGCAATTAGAATCAGGAAGTGATGCTATTCAATTTTACAAAAAAGGACGATTTGTGCCTGGTGCTGAAATATTTCCGTATCCTGGGTTTTTCTTTTTTGTGACGCCAATTGTCAGTCAATTAGGCGGAACAGTTGCTGGTTTAGGCACGCAAGAAAGGCGGATTCCGTTCGCTAGTAAAACAGGAAAAGTAGGCGCTGCAATATGTTATGAATCGGTCTACGGCGAGTTCTTTAATGGATACGTAAGGAATGGAGCGAATGCCATTTTTATTATTACCAACGATGGTTGGTGGGATGATACCCCAGGGTATCAGCAACATTTAAAATTTGCGAGTTTGAGGGCGATAGAAACCAGAAAAGATATTGCTCGGTCTGCCAATACGGGAACGTCTGCTTTTATCAACCAAAAAGGAGAAGTTTTACAAGCTACCAATTATGAAGAGGCGACTGCGATTCGAGGAACGGTTCAATTCAATGATACCAAAACCTTCTATGTGCAATGGGGAGATATGATTGGTCGGATAGCGATTTATATTTTTGCTTTGTTAATATTGAATACCTTTGTGAAGGGTAAAATGAATAAAAATAAGTCATAACTTTAGCAAAGGGAGGGAAATCCTATCCTTCTGCCCTAAATAAACACCCCTCAATTAATCCATTAGAAATTAAAATTAGTAGACTATGAAAAACGGATACAAATTATTGAGCCCATTACTATTATGTTGTGTTTTATTCAGTTGCGTTAGTTCCGATAAATACAAAGAACTGGTTCAGGTGAAGGAATACTTAGAGCAAGAAAACCAACGCCTAACTAGCCAAGATGAAGAAAATCGGAATTTGCGGGCAAAAGATAGGCAACAAAAATTAGCCTACGATAAAGCGCAAGCAGAGATTGTAGAATTAAAAGCTAGTTTTAATAGTCTTAACCGTAATTACGAAGCTCTGGCAAGCCGATATAATACGCTGATTGCCAATAATAAACAGGTGGGGAGTGGTTCTGCAAATGAAAAACAATATTGGGAAGAAACCTTGGCTAAAAAACAATTAGAATTAGAAGACAAGGAGCGCCAAATGGAGACGCTTCGCTATACGTTGACGCAAAAAGATAAGCGTGTCCAAGAATTATTGCAAATGATACGAGCGAACGGAGGGAATTAAAGACTCAGGACGCCTTCATTATAGCACATCGGCATCGGTTTAAATCAGCTCATCCGACGAGCTGATTTGGCCGCTACATTAAGCACTTAGGAACGGTGAAAAAATAAACTTACAATTTATGCTGTTTCTTTTGCTGCTATTTTTAACTTTAAAAACAGTCATTATATCAACATAACTCCTGTTTTTAAAGCCAAAACTAGAAGCAAAATAACCTACCCTAAATTTGT
>JBGCFJ010000687.1:0-3097 GCA_045106885.1 Saprospiraceae bacterium | reverse complement strand
CTAGTCTGACTTATGGCTTGGTGCAATTTTCTGGTATGGATATTCAATATGATTTTAAGCAACCTATCGGACAACGCATTCAAAAAGCTAGGGTTAATAGTAAAAAAATAAAGCCTAAACGCCGATATACCGTGGCTTGTAGTGCTTTTGTCGCTGGTGGTGGTGATGGTTTTTCGATGTTGAAAAATGGGAAAGTTTTAGCTAAAAGTGAGCAAAAATTTATTGACTTTTTGTTGGAATATATTGAAAGAGAAAAGGAGATTTTATTGCCTGACGTTAAGTAGGATTATCCTATCTGAATCCGTTGTCTTTAATTAATCCGTTGATGTTAACTTTTCCCAACAGATTAACTAAGGACAACGGATTTCTTGTTCTATCGATAATGAAAACAAATCTATCAAGTTAAGAAAAGGTTATTTAACAATCATATTTTTTAGGCTGCTTTTATATTGTATACTTTCAAGCAATCATTTCTTAACAATACTTCAAGCAACAAAAATGAAAAACAGCCTCTTTCTATTTTTACTTTCCTGCTTATCCTTTCAATTAATTGCCCAAGAAAATCTCACTTTAGAATCGGAGCGCATGGATACCCGATTTTTCGGTAAAATGACTAATTTGAAGAGGACATTTAATCATTTTCTCCTCCATTCATTTACTCATTGAGTACTTATTGATTGAAGTGAACCATTAAATAGTTTGCAAATTCGCCAAGCGTTCTCTAATTTGCGAACTTTCGCTACTTCAAACTTAATCAATTCATGTCAAAATCTTCTTTGGTCATTCGTTCTCCACATTTAAAAGGCGCAGAAGTCGCTTGGTTTGCCCCACTTTGTAATGGCGATGATGCGTTTTTAAGTAAGCATGATTTGCGTTACAAAAGTGATTGGAGCAATACCTCGAATGTATTGATGACGGCAGATAGATTGGGTTATCGGAATATTTTATGTCCTTCTTCTTATCAAGTGGGGCAAGATACGATGACTTTTGCTTCGGCAGTTGCGCCTTTGACACAACAAATTAATCTCTTAACAGCGATTCGTTGTGGAGAAATGCATCCACCAATGTTGGGGCGTGCAATTGCGACCTTAGACCATATTTTAAAAGGGCGACTGACCATTAATATTATTTCTTCTAATTTGCCTGGAACAGATTTATCTTCCGCAGCTCGCTACCAGCGGTCAAGAGAAGTGATTGAAATTTTAAAACAAGGTTGGACACAAGAATATATTGATTTCAAAGGGGAGTTTTATAATATCAAATTGGATAATACCGACCCCGTTAAAACCTATCAACAAAATGGAGGCCCGCTTTTATATTTTGGTGGGTATTCACCTCCTGGGGTAGATTTATGTGCAGAGCATTGTGATGTCTATTTAATGTGGCCCGAAACAGAGGAAAAATTACAAGGTTTGATGCAAAACATGAGTGATAAAGCCGCTGGATATGGTCGGAAAGTCGATTTTGGTTTACGAATTCATGTCATTGTGAGAGAAACGGAAGCGGAAGCCAAAGCAGCAGCAGCCAACCTCATCTCTTTTGTCGATGATAAACGAGGCGAAGAAATTCGACTACGTGCTTTGGATGGTAAATCTTATGGCGTTTCTCGGCAAACGGAAATGAGAAATTTAGCAGATGATGATGGTTTTGTGGAAGACCAATTATGGACGGGTATTGGTCGAGCAAGGTCTGGTTGTGGTGGTGCGATTGTTGGGACGCCTGACCAAGTTTTAGCGAAGATTCAACGATATATGGATATGGGGATTAGAGCTTTTATTTTTTCTGGCTATCCACACTTGGATGAATGTAAATTATTTGGGCGCTATGTTTTGCCACGTATAAAAACTTTTTCTATGCCTGTAGAACAGGGGCGTATGCCTGTTGGAGAACCTTTGTCTCCTTTGGCAGGGGGAATTCGGAAATAAAATCTACCGTAGCTTAGACCTCTGGTCTGAGTAGCAATAACATACAACTATTCAGACCAGAGGTCTATGCTACAAAATTTTAAAAATAACTAATGAGTTTCAACAATCAATCTATCGGCCCTTACGAAGCAAAAGCCAATCGCTATGACACCATGCAATATCGACGTTGTGGTAAAAGTGGCATTTTATTACCTGTGATTTCCGTTGGTTTATGGCATAATTTTGGGCATGCTGATGACTTTAGTAATATGCGCCAAATCCTAAGAGTCGCTTTCGATAATGGCGTCACCCATTTTGATTTAGCCAATAATTATGGCCCTCCTTACGGTGCAGCCGAAGAAAATTTCGGTCGTATTTTTGCCAATGATTTTCGACCTTATAGAGATGAATTATTCATTTCTAGCAAAGCAGGTTGGGATATGTGGCCTGGACCTTACGGTAATTTTGGTTCTCGTAAATACTTAATTGCCAGTTTAGACCAGAGTCTAAAAAGAATGGGCTTGGATTATGTGGATGTTTTTTATCACCACCGACCAGACCCCGATACACCTTTGGAAGAAACAATGGGCGCACTGCACCAGATGGTTCAACAGGGGAAGGCTTTATATGTAGGCGTATCTCAATATCCTGCGGAATTAACGGCTAAAGCAGCCGCTATTTTAAAGGAAATGGGGACAAAACTATTCATTCACCAACCAAGATATAGTATGTTAGACCGATGGGTGGAAACGGATGGTTTATTGGATGAATTAGAAAAACAAGGAACTGGGTCTATTGCCTTTTCTCCACTAGAACAAGGTATTTTGACGAATAAATACTTGAAAGGATTCCCTAAAAAATCTAGGGCGGTTAAAGATGGGCGTTATTTGAAAAAAGGTCAAATCACGCCCGAATTACTAGAAAAGGTACGCAATTTGAATGATATTGCCCTAGAACGAGGACAAACGATGGCACAACTGGCAATCGCTTGGTTATTAAAAGACCAACGAATTACGACGGTTTTAGTTGGTGTGAGTAGTCCGAAACAAATGTTGGATAATATTAAAACGGTTGGTCATTTAGATTTTAGTTCAGAGGAAATACAAAAAAATGAGGCTATTTTAAAACGCTAATTTTTTTATTAACAAAAAAAAAAAAACAAAGTAAATTCACGATTTCCCCCAATCTTTTTC
>JBGCFJ010000686.1:0-2520 GCA_045106885.1 Saprospiraceae bacterium | reverse complement strand
CGATTTCTTGCCCTGTCGTCCATTTTTCAACCTTATAAGGGCCTGCATAAGAAATACCAGCAGGGTCATTTAAGTGTAAGGGCGACTGAAATTGTTTAGCAAAAGCTTTTAAAGTTTCATCAGTAGCTAATTTTTCTTGATTTTCTTTAGCTTTCAATTCTTCTAGCGTAAATTTATCTAATAAGCCTTGTGGGTCATAAACATACTTAGGCATTGCTTCAAAATTGCTAATCACTGCGGCTCCAATAATATATTTACGACCATAAACACGGAATTTTTTTGGATTGGTCTCATCTATTATAAAATGGTTGATAAAACCGGTCGTACCTCTATGAGGCGAGCTATAATTGGGATTGAGTGCTGTTTTGAGGGTGAAAAGAAAATCTTCTGCGATAATAGGTGACCCATTATCCCAAGTAGCCGCTTCTAATATTTCAAAATCGTAGGCAATCATTCCTTTGTAGTTCCCACTTGTCATTTCCGTAATAGTAGGTAATTGCTTGATGAGGGAAGGGGTCAATTTATACGTTCCGGGGTCGAAATTGGCCATAGGTACTGATAAATACTTGAAAATTTCAGTAGCATAAGCATCAGGTGTCAAAATGAAATTTAAGTTTTCAGGGTCTCCTGCAATTCTGGCTGTGACCACATTTTCGACTGGCTTATTCGGCAATTTCGGTTCATTCCGGCAAGCAGTAAATAAGAGACTGAATATAATAACAGCAGGGAGTAATAAGCGGAGGTAATGGCGCATATTCACGGGTTTTGGTAAATAAATAGGTTGTCGGCTTTGGATAGACCGAAACAGTTTGGTTAAAAAAATTAAATCAAAGATAGTAAAGATATTGAGCTTATAAAAACGATTAAAGTGATTCTGACTATTTTTTACCTAAACATAATGATTGTTTGATTGTTAAATTGCTTGATTGCTGGCAAGTATGCCTTAACAGTCCTAACAATTTAACAATCTTAACAATTTTTGTTATGTCAAAAGTTTTAATAGCTGGAGGAACAGGTTTAGTAGGCCAACGATTGAGTCAATTATTGACGGAAAAAGGCTATGAAGTAGCCCATCTGAGTCGCAAAAAAAACACTAAATCGAAATACCCAACCTTTGTCTGGAATACTAGCAAAAACTTTATAGAAGAACGTGCTTTTACAGGCGTGGAGTATGTCATTAACTTAGCAGGTGCAGGAATAGCGGATGCTTTATGGACAAAATCTCGCAAAAAGCTAATCATTGACAGTCGAGTAGAAACGACGGAATTATTAACTAGCTATATTCAAAAATTAGCTAAAAAGCCAAAAGCTTATTTGGCAGCAGCAGCAATTGGTATTTATGGAGATAGAGGAGCGGAGGAATTAACCGAAGCCTCCACGATTGGCAAAAAAGGCTTTTTAGTAGAGAGTTGTATCGCATGGGAAAATGCCATTAGGTTGGCAGGTGAACAAAACGGGATTCGGACGGCAGCTTTAAGAATAGGGGTTGTGTTATCTACGAAAGGAGGTGCATTGCCAAAAATGACTTTGCCAATGAATTTTTTTACCGCTAGTTATTTTGGAGATGGCAGTCAATGGTATTCTTGGATACACATAGATGATGTGTGTAATATGTTTGTTAAGTTGATGGAAGACGAAACGACAGAGGGTTTTTATAATGGGACAAGCCCTAATCCATTGACGAATAAAGATTTAACCAAACAGTTAGTCAAAGCTTTGGATAAAAGAGCCTTGGTGATTCCTGCGCCTAAAGCGGCATTGCGATTGGGCATGGGCGAAATGGCAGATGTGGTACTTAATAGTAATAAGATTTTTCCTGCACGGATGGAGATGGCTGGGTTTGCTTTTGGGTTTTCGGAGTTTCAGGGGGCTATTAGGGATTTGGTTCGTAAGCAAATTTAGTTACGCTGCTGTTTCTTCTTGTAACATTAAATTTTGTAGTGCATTTTCTATTTCTATTGTTTCTTTTGATAATAATTTAATTAAATTCCCTTGATTCCAACCATATAAATCAGCAATTTCTCTAACTCTAACTCTAACTCTTTCTCTTTCTCTTTCTCTTGCTATTAAAGGATAAACATATTCCTCTTCATAATATGGTATTTTATATTTTATGGTATTAGGTGTTACATCTTTAGGAGGAGTTAATATAAAATAACCATCAGATTTATCTATGACTTTCCATCCTTTAAATCTTAAATAGGCCACTATAGATTCTGATTTAGGAATTGGCTTTTTCATATAGATTTTTTTTGTATGAAATTTTGAAATAAAGTTTGAATACTTCCTAAATTTAATTGATTTTTATTAAAAATGGAAATAGTGTAAGCAGATTTGTCTAATGAAAAATTAGAATTATCTGGTGGTAGATACCAATAAGCCTTTCCTCCCATCGTTAATCCTCCATCAGATAAATTTAAATCTAACCACTTTTCCTTATCAATAGGAAGTACCAATAGGACTAAAATTGTCTCAAAGTGATTTAGGTGGGTCAACAGTAGCTTAGACCGCTGGTCTGAG
>JBGCFJ010000685.1:0-4920 GCA_045106885.1 Saprospiraceae bacterium | reverse complement strand
CGAGCGCAAAAGTATATTCTTTTTAGAGTTCTCACAAGCCTTTTGCCCAATTTTTTTCCTTTTTTTTTAGAACAAAAATCATTATTGGGATAAACAACTGGTTATCAACAAATTAATAAAAGTATTATTTTAACCGCCCTTGTTTTATTTAAAATTATTAGATAATATTACATGAAATTAGACAATATTTACTCATATATTATATGGTATACAAATCTATTATATTATATATTTAGTTCTCTAACAACAATTATTGCATTCTAAACAACGTTTTTATTAACCCCCTTTTCTTTTTTAATTTTATACAACAACATTGACTCCTCTTATTGTCCTATTTAATTGTCCTATATTAGTATTTTACGTAGTTTTCAATATTGACAATTAGATTTTTTTTAACTCTAAAATTCATTATGATTAAATTTCTATAAAAAATGATAGAAATACCTATAATTATATTAAATTGGAACGGCTTTGTAGATACAAAAGCATGTTTAAGTGCCCTTATGAAACAAACCGCTAAGAATTTCAAGATTTACTTAGTGGATAATGGATCTACGGATGGTAGTTCAGATAAATTGAGCAGGCAATATGAAAATAATTCTAAAGTCCAACTCATCTTCAACAAAAAGAACTTAGGTTTCACTAAAGGCAATAACAGGATATTATCAAAATATATCCTACCAAATAAAAATTACGAATATGTTATATTACTAAATAATGATACTATCCCCACAAAAAATTGGTTAGAGAATCTCATTTATGCAGCTAAGGCCAATCAAGCATCCATAGTCTCTAGTAAAATGGTAGACTTTTTTGAGCCTCATAAGATGGACAATGCAGGGCACATGATGCTGAGTACAGGGGAAATCTTACCTATCGGACATGGTGAACTAGTAACAGCATACGAAAGAGGGTTTGATAATATGGGAGCTAGTGGTGGTGTCGCATTATATTCAACTCAAATGCTAAAAACTATTGGTATTTTTGATGAACATTTTGATACAGGTTATGAAGATGCTGAATTTGGCATTCGTGCATTTATAACTGGTTATAAATGTTGGTATGAACCAACTGCCGTTGTCCATCATAAAATGGGGCAATCAATTAAGAAAATTTTTGATTATGACTATTCTTTAACTATACAAAAAAATATTTTGTATAGTTACTTTAAATTAATGCCTCTTCCTATACTTATTATAAATGTTCCTTTTTTATTACTTCGATTATTAGCATTATTAGTCGTTAGTTTACTTTTCTTAAGGCTTAAATATTTTAAAATTTTATTTCGGTCTCTTAAAGAAACATTATTCAATGATTATAACACAATCAAAAAAGCAAGAAATACTTTTTTCGATAATCATACATTAATAAACACTTCAGATATTATTAGGAAACAAACTTTTTTCCTATGGTTTGATTTAAAGCGTGTTTATAAATTTTTCTTCCAAGGAAAACTTTCTGCCATTGATTCTTATGGAAAAATTGAAGAAGGAGAAGAAGAGACAAACAAAGTAGAAAAAGAATTAATGCAAATTGCAGATAATACAAAAAGTTGGTAATACAACAAAAAGGGTATTAGGTAACAGGAAAAATATACAAGTAATTGAATTGGTTATTCGCATTTTGAAACCATACATTTTTACTTAGTCACGCACTTGGCGTCTCGTCCCTTCGGGTTCAGCAGTATACTTCTTCATGCTTCATGCGTGAAATAGGACTTTTTTGAGGGAGAATTTTTGGTTTTCCGTTGAAAAATCAAAAATTCTCTCTCCTTGTTTTAGTCGCTTTCAACGGCGTGTTAAAGAATTTTTAAAGAAATTTATTTTCTACATTATTTATTAAAGTAAGATTCACAATTATTTAATAGGCAACCTAGCATACTGATACTAAATACCATACATTTGTGCCTTCTTTGAACCAAAATAGTAAAAACAGAGTTGAAGAAGATTAACCAACCTACCAAGTTAACCAACTTATAAAGTAATTACCTTATAAAAGATACTCTTAAATAACAATCGTTTAAAATGAAAAAACATAATTTTTATGCAGGGCCTGCCATTCTACCGAAGGAGGTTATGCGACAAGCAAGTAAAGCAGCGATAAACTTCAATGATAGCGGTTTATCTATTCTAGAAATTTCTCACAGAAGTGCTGATTTTTCCGCTGTCATGGAAGAAGCAGAAGCGCTAACAAGAGAATTATTAGGCATCAATGATGATTATGCTGTTTTATTTTTGACTGGTGGAGCTAGTTCGCAATTCTATATGTCTGCGATGAATTTATTAGCTTCTGGTGAGACAGCAGCTTATGTGGATACAGGAGCTTGGTCTACTAAATCCATTAAAGAAGCAAAACAATTTGGAAACGTAGAAGTAATTGCCTCTTCAAAAGACAAAAATTACACTTACATTCCAAAAAGATATAAAGTCCCTACAGATGCGACTTACTTACATTTGACGAGTAATAACACTATTTCTGGTACACAATATAATTGGTGGCCAGAAACAGAAGTACCATTCGTTTGTGATATGTCTTCTGATATTTTCAGTCGCCCCTTAGATATTAGTCGTTTCGGGATGATTTATGCTGGAGCTCAGAAAAATCTAGGACCAGCAGGTGTTACTTTAGTTATCATTAGAAAAGATTTACTAGGAAAAGTTAATAGAGCGATTCCAACCATGTTGGATTATAAAACGCATATCGCTAAAGGGTCTACATTTAATACCCCTCCAGCTTTTCCTATCTATGTATCGATGTTAACAATGCGATGGATTAAAGCTAAAGGTGGCGTAGCAGAAATGGCAAAGAAAAATAAATCAAAAGGTGGTTTATTATACAGAGAAATTGATAGCAATCCTTTATTTAAAGGTACAGCTGCTAAAAAAGACCGTTCGTTGATGAATGTAACTTTCTTATTAGAAAAGCCTGAACTGGAAGCTGAATTCTTAGCTATGTGTGCTGAAGCAGGTTGTGTAGGTATAAAAGGGCACCGCTCAGTTGGTGGATTTAGAGCATCAATCTATAACGCTATGCCTCGGAAAAGTGTAAAAGTATTAACTGAAGTGATGCAGGAATTGGCTAAAAAGCATGGTTAGAAGTTAGCAGTTAGCAGTTAGCAGTTAGCAAAAATAAAAAGAGCAACTTTGATATCAAAGTTGCTCTTTTTATTTTTAACTATTTATGCTAGAGTTCAAAACTAAAGCAGTTCATTTTGTTTAATTAATCATCACATAAATACCTTATGCTCCAAGATAGTTTCGTAGTAATTTACTTCGAGAAGCAGACCGTAATTTATTAATGGCTTTATCTTTTATTTGCCGTACTCTTTCTCTAGTTAATCCAAACTTATCTCCAATATCTTCTAAAGACATTGGGTGTTCGACACCAATTCCAAAATAAAGTTTAATAACATCGCACTGTCTTTCTGTCAAAGTACTTAACGAACGTTCAATTTCTTTTCTGAGCGACTGTTTATATTCTAATTCCTTATCAGTATTACCAGTCGTTCCATTTTCAAGAACGTCTAAAAGAGAATTATCCTCTCCAGTTACAAATGGAGCATCCATAGAGACATGTCGAGCAGCAACGCCAAGGGTTGTTTCAACTTCTTCTGTGGGTATTTCCAATTGTTCTGCTAGTTCTTCTGCGGAAGGTTCTCTTTCGAAAGCCTGTTCTAACTCAGAGAATGCTTTATTAATTTTATTTAGTGATCCTACTTTATTCAATGGTAGTCTTACAATTCTAGATTGTTCAGCTAAAGCTTGCAAAATAGATTGTCGAATCCACCAAACGGCGTAGGATATAAATTTGAAACCTCGTGTCTCGTCAAATCTCTGAGCAGCTTTGATTAAGCCTAAATTACCTTCGTTAATTAAATCACTCAATGAAAGCCCTTGATTTTGATATTGTTTGGCAACGGATACAACGAATCTCAGATTTGCCTTTGTTAATTTCTCTAGGGCCGCTTGATCTCCAGATTTAATACGTTTAGCTAACTCAACTTCTTCTTCTGGCGTCAGTAAATCAACTTTTCCGATTTCTTGTAAATACTTCTCTAAAGATTGGCTCTCGCGATTAGTAATAGACTTAGTAATCTTAAGTTGTCTCATGTAAAATCCTTTTTTGAGTTTATTTGATAGACAATAGAAAAGATCTAGTCTTTGGGGTTGTGTATATCAATTCTTTTAACAATTACAAAATCAACTTTTTTGAATTATTCCTTACTTTATCAACCACAAAAAGTAGTTAAAAAATTACTTAATAGTAATATTTAGTTGTCTTTAGGCGCTTACACAAAATTTAAAACCAACAAATTGTCGATAATTTAAAATGTCGATATTTATTAATCTCAAATTCAAATTCAACTTCAACCTCAAATTCCCGCCGAAGGTGGTTTAAAATTGAAAATTGAATTTTACTTAGTTTTTTATCATTTACAATTTATTAAAAGATATGTGGATAGGTAGATTAAAAAGTAAGGTTAAATATCAAAATATCCATTGATAATTTTGTAGGTTGGTTACAAAAGTAACGGAATTAGGTATTACAATCAAGGCTTAGAATAATAGTTAAGCAAAAGAGGTTTTTACCAAACAATTATTACATATATAAAAATATTGAAAAATATTTCAATAAAATATTATTAAACAATATTTTACACATTATTAATTTTTATAATTAAAGTAAATTAAGGTAAGCCAATAATTCTTGTTTATATTTTCTTCCAAGTGGAATTCTAAGTTGTTCCATTATTAGTACGGTGTACTTAGGTTTTATTCGTTCACGGTTTACCGCACGTTTTTTTTTAGAATAAATCTTACGCTATTCTACAATTTTAGCGAATGTTGGGGGAGTTTTTGAGGGGAAGTATGATTAATTATACTTCAACTGGGTAGGAGTTGAAGTATATGTACTTATATT
>JBGCFJ010000684.1:0-2970 GCA_045106885.1 Saprospiraceae bacterium | reverse complement strand
CCTCTATACCCCTATACCTCTATACCCCTATACCCCTTTTTCTATATCAAATCTCGCAATCGAAACTTAAATTTTACTCGTTCACCTCCTCGCAAAGCAATTACCTGGATTCGTTTACCAACTCTTCCTTGAAATTTTCTGGTGATGCGTTTTAAATCACCCCTCCCTAAAGGGATTGAATTGACGCTAAATACTATATCGCCTATCTGTAATCCAGCTTCTGTTGCGGGAGAATTAGGAATTAATTCTTTAATTCTAAATTGATTTAATTTTTTACCAGAGGAAATAAGCGTAATACCACTTCTATCATATTTAAAATATTTATTATATCGCTTAATAGGTTTAAGGTAAACTTTAGAACGAGCTATGTCAAAAATGACATTAAAACGACTAAGGATTTCATTACCAAGAATGCCATTTCTCCCAAAATTGACTCGATTTCTAACCTCCTGATTGATTTCTTGAAAATTGGTAATAACACTATTAAAATAATATTCATCAAAAGATAAGTGATTAATCCGACCGATAAACCCTTGAATAAAACCACCCAATCCATTGCCAATTTGCCCTGGAATCAATTTTTCAGGAATCGTTAAGGCCTCAGCAGTATTATTATGTAATAGTAAAGAAAGACTAGCACCAGTATCTAGTAACAATTTCACTTTTGTAATGGTGTCATTCTTAATTTTTGCGTTGGCGACTAAATAAGGTTTATTTCTATGAATTTGGGTGGTAAGAGGTTTGAATTTTTTTGGAGGTGTAAAATTTTCTATTCGGTGTAAGGTTAATTTTTGCTTTCGGTAATCTATTTGAATAGTAAAAACTTTGAATAAATCCATGCCTAAAATTCCGTGAATTTTAAGCCCTGTATGTTCTTCAAATTTGAAATAATCATCTTTTAATACCAGTAAGTCTAAATTTTGTCCAGGTAAATTAGATAAATCCATATTGACATTCCTAACCAAATAGGCCACTAATTCTTGTTCAAAATCTGCCCCTACTACTTTAAATTCTCTTTTATAAGAAATATTCAGAATGTCTGTAAATTCTTTTTTGACTAAAATAGTATTCTCACTTCCTGTGTCGAAAATAAACCTTAGCGGAAAGACATCATCAAAAATTAAATTGACAATGATGAAATTATTTTTAAATTCAAAAGGAATTTCTACTTTATCTTGATCCTTTGGGAGATTGAATCCCATTAGTTGCGCATTGCTAGGAAAAGTAAAAAATAATGTCAAGAGAATGTAAAAAAATCTCATTAGTTGTTAGTCGGTTTATCTAGCAGAAATAGAAGAATCATTCCTTAATGGATTAAGGTAAAAAATATATTACTAAAAAAAGAAAAATACAGATAAACAACGAAATTAAACAGTGGTTTGTTGATGAAAAGTAGCTAAATTGAGAATTATGCCCATTATAAAATATTTTTTTTAGTATTTATTTAACAATATTTTGAAAGTATATACTATATTTGCGCCCTAGTTTCTTATAAGCTTCCCTTCTAAAAAACAAACAAAAGTCAAATTAAGTAATAAAATACAGTAGAACTTTTGGAAAAAAATCATTTTATAATTTTTTTGGTATATACAAAGATGTTTTTACCTTTACCATTGCTTAGTGTAAAAAAGACACTATTTGTTAAGGAAAGAATAAATATCTAATATTTAATGGAGTGATGTATCTAAAGATAAGCATATTTTAATTATAAGTATGTTTTTATCATTGAAAATCATTCTTATTTATAACTAGTTTTAATTTATTAACTAAATCTGAATATTGTATGAAACTAAAAGTTGACTTTTTGTCCAGAGGTCTGCTAACGCTAATTCTAGCGATTGCGGTCTCTAGTTTCACCTTTGCACAACGTACTATAACTGGTACGATTACTGATGCAGACAATGGTGAACCACTCATTAGTGCTACGGTACTTGAAGCAGGAACTTCTAATGGTACAATTACTGACTTTGACGGTAATTATTCTTTAGCAGTATCTGCTGGCGCTACCCAATTAGAAATTTCCTATACAGGTTATGGTACACAAACGATTGACATTGGCAATTTATCTGTTGTCGATGCGACCTTAGCTGCGGGTACTATCCTAGACTAAATTGTTGTAACGGGATATGGTACACAAAAGGAAAAAGAAATTACTTCTTCTGTAGTAGAAGTAAGCGCAGAAGAATTTAACCAAGGTGTTATTTCTGACCCTGCACAATTATTACAAGGTAAAGTTGCTGGTTTACAGGTTTACAACAGAGGTGGAAACCCAAACCAAAAGGCGACTATTCGTTTACGTGGTTTGTCTACAGTTGGAGCCAACCAAGAGCCTTTAGTGGTTGTTGATGGTGTAATTGGTGCATCTTTAGAAAACGTTGATCCTAATGATATCGAGAATATCTCTGTATTAAAGGATGGTTCAGCGGCAGCGATTTATGGTTCTCGAGGTTCTTCTGGGGTAATCATCGTTACTACTAAAAAAGGTGCTAAATCACAAGATATCAAATGGTCTTATAACGGTCAGGTGTCTACTGAATCTATACTTAATAGTATTACTACACTTAGCCCAAGTGCATTTGTGGCTGCTGGTGGTACTGATTTAGGTAGCCAAACAGATTGGATTGATGAAGTAACAGAAAGCCCAATTAGTCATAACCATGGTTTATCTGTATCTGGTGGTATTGGAAACAACTCTAGTTTCCGTGCTTCAGTTAACTTGAGAGAAAAGAATGGTATTTTAAGAAATACTGGATTTGACCAATTGAATACTCGTTTGAATTTTTCATCTACTGCATTCAATGATAAGTTAAAAATAGATTTTAGTACTTCTATTACAACTAGAGATCAGCAAAATGGATATGATGAAGCGTTAAGATATGCGATTCTTTATAATCCAACTGCTCCTATTTTAGGTGCAGATGCGCCATTCGTATTTAACGGTGCTCAATTTGGTGGATTCTTCGAAACACT
>JBGCFJ010000683.1:0-11825 GCA_045106885.1 Saprospiraceae bacterium | reverse complement strand
TAAAATTAAAACAATATTATATCCTTAAATTAGTATTAATTTAGGCTAAATACAGAATAATGTGTCGTTTTACGTTATTTACGTTAACTGAATTTAATATTTTTTATTTTATTAAAATTAATTTTATACTTTTTGTTTTTACAAAAAACAAAAAAGCAATTAAAACTAGTCTAAATCTTTTTTTTACAAAAAATATTACCGAAACCCAAGTTATATAATGTTCAAAGAATTATAGCTTCTAA
The DNA here is from genome assembly GCA_045106885.1 of Saprospiraceae bacterium. Taxonomy (GTDB): domain Bacteria; phylum Bacteroidota; class Bacteroidia; order Chitinophagales; family Saprospiraceae; genus JAFMDF01. The sequence continues at coordinate 11,583 of JBGCFJ010000683.1, read as the reverse complement.
ACGTAAAAAAAGATAAGGGCTGCCAACCCGCACGCTACGGCATTTGCACGCATCCGTTCTCGACAACCAAAAAAATAAAAAACAAACGACCAAAAAGTTATCTTTGCGAAAAATTGAATCAATGTAAAATACTATGTCAAAAAAAAGAGCGGAAAATAGAACAAGATATTTTATTAGAACTCAAAGTGGCAAAAGAGGTTGGAATATTGGTAGTGCTATAAATGTAAGGCTACAATATTTTATAAACCCAATGTTTCTTATGGGGTTTACTTAGACATAGCCTTACAAATGTAGCACTACTGGAATATTAAACATCTTGCAAAAGGTGGTGACTTTCTTGAAGAACAAGAAATCTCTAATCATTTTCCAAATATTGGTTTAGGTCTCCCTAAACCTGATTTTTTAGTATGCTTAGGAGGTGAACCTGCAATTGTTATCGAAGCAAAAAACGACATTAAAAAAATTGAAGATTCCGTTTCTCAGGCTATTGGTTATGCTAATGCAATAAATAAAACTAAGAAATATAAGATAAAAGTAATCGTAGGAGTAGCGGGAGAAGAAGATAATGGATATTTAATAGAAGTCAAATACTTAAAAAATAAAGTTTGGGTTTCCTTAGAATCGCAAGGACATTAACTAACCTCAATTCCATCAAAAAAAGAGGTTGAATTAGCATTAGAAGCAGATGATGCAACAACAAATGTATCTGTTCCAAGCAATTCTGAATTTATTGACGGAGCATTAGAATTATCCACAATATTAAGAATAGCTAAAATAGAAGCCCCTTTGCGTCCAAAAGTTATTGGAGCGATAGTTTCAATCAGATAACTAAATCTAAATAATTAATATCAGTTATCTGTCAAAAACAATATGAGTTAACTATGGCAAGAAAAGCAACTAATCAATTACTGCAAAAAGCTAAGAAATCAAAAAGTGATGAATTTTACACACAACTTGCAGATATTGAAAGTGAGTTGAAACATTATAAGAATCAATTCAAGAACAAAGTAGTTTACTGCAATTGTGATGACCCAAGAGTTAGTAATTTTTTCAAATATTTTTCTTCTAATTTCGAAGAATTAGGGCTAAAAAAAGTAATATCAGCTTGTTACAGAAAACAAGAAATTGATTTATTTAATAGCGCAAAAACTGAAAGTGGATTTTACTTTGAATACGAAGGTAAAAAAGTAAAAAAAAGCGCAGCAGATAGTGATAAAATTGATATAGTTTACTTCGGTGGTGATGGAGATTTTAGAAGTAAAGAAAGCATTGAACTTTTAAAACAGGCTGATGTAGTTGTAACTAATCCACCATTTTCACTATTTCAAGAATATGTTGCTCAGTTAATTAAATACGATAAAAAATTTTTAACAATTGGGAATATAAACGCTATTACCTACAAAGAAATATTTAAATTAATAAAAGAAAATAAAGCATGGTTAGGAGTTAATCTGGGAAGAGGTATTTCTGGTTTTATCGTCCCTGAACATTATGAACTTTATGGTACAGAAGCAAGAATTGATAGTTCTGGAAATAGAATAGTGTCTCCTAACAATTGTTTATGGCTAACAAATTTAGAGACACCTATACGAAACGAAGATATATCCCTATCAAAAACATATTATGGAAACGAAAGTGAATATCCTCATTATGATAACTATGATGGAATTAATGTAAATAAAACCAAAGATATACCTAAGGACTATGAAGGTTTTATGGGAGTTCCAATAACGTTTTTGCACAAATTCAATCCTAATCAATTTGAAATCATAAAATTCAGAAAAGGAAATGATGAGAAGGATTTGTCAATAAATGGTAAATGCCCATACTTCAGAATTCTAATCAAAAACAAAAGATTACAACAAAGTCAATTAGTAGAGACCGAATGAATTAAAAGAAGAAAGTCGAGTAGCGAACACAGGCTAAAATGACAATATGGGCTATGCGCCCATACTGCGTTTAGCCGAGACGTAAAACCATAAAATGATAATAACCAAAAAAATATCAAAAGACAATGAATTTTATCTCTATATGAATGGTCAACTCGTTTATAAAAAATGGCTAAACCAAGGTTATTCAAAAGTCTTTGATGTCATGGCTTATGGAAAAAATACTTATGTAAGCTATACCGATTCAACGACCAAAAATGAAAAAGCATAGAATACCTAAAATTACCCATCGTAAAAAAACCAATAATAAAACCACAAAATAAAATACACTCAAATACCTTTGACAAACAAATCCAAACGAACCAACCAAAACAATCATTTATTTGTAACTAAAAAACACATTGAATACCACGTATGTCTAAATTAAATAAATACAGCAGAACGCTCACTCAGAATGATGAATTACCTGGCGCACAGGCAATGTTACACGCTATCGGTCTGACAACCAAAGATTTAAAGAAAGCACAAATTGGAATTGTCAGTACAGGATGGGAGGGCAATCCTTGTAATATGCACTTAAATGACTTGGCAAAAGACATTAAAAAGGGCGTTAATAAAGAAGATTTGATTGGCTTGATTTTCCATACCATTGGGGTCAGTGATGGGATGTCTATGGGAACTTCTGGAATGCGTTATTCACTGGTTTCTAGGGACATTATTGCCGATTCTATCGAAACAGTGGCTTCTGCGCAATGGTATGATGGCATCGTGGCGGTCGTAGGTTGCGATAAAAACATGCCTGGCGCAATGATGGCTATTGGCCGATTGAACCGACCGAGTATTTTAGTCTATGGCGGTACGATTCAACCAGGATGTGTGGCGAATAAAAAATTAGACATTGTCTCTGCTTTTGAAGCTTTAGGGCAAAAAGTAGCAGGAGAAATCAATGAAAAAGAGTTTAGAGCAGTCGTTAAAAATGCTTGTCCAGGGCAAGGGGCTTGTGGGGGTATGTACACTGCCAATACCATGTCTTCCGCTATTGAAGCCTTAGGCATGAGTTTACCTTATAGCTCTTCTAATCCAGCGGTGAGTAATGATAAAGCGGAAGAAATGAATAGAGTTGGGAAGGCAATAAAGAATTTATTAAAAAAAGACCTGAAGCCAAGAGATATTATGACACGGGCAGCGTTTGAAAATGCTTTGACGTTAATTACCGTTTTAGGTGGGTCTACCAATGCGGTCTTGCACATGATAGCGATGGCAAAATCAGTTGGTGTACCTTTGACGATTGATGATTTCCAGATGATTAGTGATAAGACGCCATTTTTGGCAGATTTAAAGCCAAGTGGAAAATATGTAATGGAAGATTTATATAAAGTCGGTGGCGTACCAGCCGTTTTAAAATTATTATTAAAAGAAGGCTATATCGACGGTACTTGTATGACCGTAACGGGTAAAACACTAGCAGAAAATCTAAAAGATTTACCAGGATTAAAGAAAGGACAAGACGTCGTGCATGGTTTTGATAATCCAATCAAAGAATCAGGTCATTTAAGAATTTTATATGGCAACCTTGCAGAAGAAGGTTCCGTAGCAAAGATTACAGGAAAAGAGGGCTTAGTCTTCAAAGGCACTGCCAAAGTATTTGATGGCGAACCAGCAGCCAATGCCGCTATTGTCGGTGGACAAATCGAAGCAGGTGATGTGATTGTCATTCGTTATTCAGGACCAAAAGGTGCGCCTGGGATGCCAGAAATGTTGAAACCAACTTCTGCTATTATGGGTGCAGGATTAGGTAAAAAAGTAGCCTTAATTACAGATGGTCGTTTTTCTGGTGGTACCCACGGTTTTGTCGTCGGACATATCACGCCAGAAGCGCAAGTAGGTGGTTTAATTGGTTTATTAAAAGATGGTGACAAAATTACGATTGACGCTAAGAAAAATATAATCAAAGCACATATCACTAAAAAAGAGATTAAAGCGAGAAGAAAAGGATGGAAAGCGCCCAAAAGTCCAGCAACTAATGGAATTTTGCGTAAGTATATGCATAATGTTTCTTCAGCTAGTGAAGGTTGTGTAACGGATGAGTTTTAGGAGGTTGAAGGGCGGAAAGGCTAAGGGGCTGAGAGGCGGAAGGGCCGAAAGGCAAATAGGACAAAAATAATTTATAGGATAAAAAATAGAAGCAATACTCATTATATTCTGAATCATACTCAGGATTTTGCTGTACTCAATTAAAATTGACTCATGAAAGTACAACACAAGGCGGATGCCGCCAAAAATGGACAAGCCGCAAAGTCGGACAAACCTTTAAAAACAGAACGAATCAAAGGGGCAGAGGCTGTCGTTAAATGTCTGATTGCAGAAGGAATTAAGACCATTTATGGCTATCCTGGAGGGGCAATTATGCCGACTTATGATGCAATGTACCATTATCAAGATGAGTTGCAACATATTTTAGCTCGTCATGAACAAGGTGCTATTCATGCCGCAGAAGGTCATGCTAGAGTAACCAGAGAAACTGCCGCTTGTATTGCGACTTCTGGACCAGGTGCATTGAATTTGGCAACAGGAATTGCGGATGCTTATCTAGATTCGGTACCACTAGTCTGTATTACAGGACAGGTTTTTAGTGGTGTATTGGGGTCAGATGCCTTCCAAGAAACAGATGTGATTGGTTGTACGATGTCTATTACCAAGTGGAATTATCAAATCACGAAGCCAGAGGAGATTCCTAGTGTTTTTGCCAAGGCATTTTATATTGCCAATACAGGCAGACCAGGACCAGTGGTGATTGATATTACCAAGGATGCTCAGAATGGATTATTAGATTTCCATTATGAAAAAATGACCAAAATTCGTACTTATCATCCAAGATTAAAGCCCAAAAAATCTGCTTTGGAAAAAGCAGCAGCTTTGATTAATAAAGCTAAAAAACCTTATATTTTAGCGGGGCATGGTATTCAAATTGCAGGGGCAGAGACTGTTTTTACAAAATTCATTGAAAAAACAGGCATTCCAGTTGGTTGTACAGTGCATGGATTAGGCACTATTCCCAATGACCATAAATTGCATACGGGTATGCTGGGCATGCACGGAAATTATGCCCCAAACCTCAAGACCAATGAATGTGATATATTGATTGCGATTGGGATGCGTTTTGATGATAGAGTAACCGGGAATTTAGAAAAATATGCTCGACAAGCAACAGTCATTCATATTGAAATTGACCCTTCGGAAATTAATAAAAATGTCCATGCAGATGTGCCAATTATAGCAGATGCGAAGGATGCTTTGACCAAATTATTACCAATGGTCAAAAAGCGAACCCATAAAAAGTGGTTGGCAGAATTCAGAGCATTAGATAAAATTGAGTACGAAAAGGTCATTAAAAGAGACTGTAAAGCTTCTCCTAATGGGGAAATTCGGATGGGACAAGTGATGAAAGAAGTCTCTGACCAAACCAAAGGGCAGGCAATTGTCGCAACCGATGTAGGACAACACCAAATGATTGCTGCTCGCTATTATAAATATAATACGACCAATTCTTGGGTTTCTTCTGGGGGTGCAGGGACAATGGGTTATGGTTTACCTGCCGCTTTTGGGGCTAAATTTGCCGACCCAAAACGAGAAGTTATTTGTGTTTGTGGAGATGGTGGTTTTCAAATGACGATTCAAGAATTGGGTTTATGTGCGCAATGGAATGTCGGCGTCAAAATTCTTTTATTGGATAATAATTTCTTAGGGATGGTTCGCCAATGGCAGCAATTGTTTTTTGATAGACGCTATTCTTCGGTAGAATTAGTCAATCCTGATTTTGTGACAATTGCCAAGGGATTTGGGGTAAAAGCTAAAAGTGTGAAAGACCCTAAAAAATTGAAAAAGGCCATTAAGGACATGTTGGCATACGATGGCCCTTACTTATTACATGTACAAGTAGAGAAAGAAGAAAATGTCTTTCCAATGGTACCGAGTGGAGCTGGAATTGGGGATATACGATTGGAGTAGGAAGGACGGTTCACGGTGTACGGTACACGGTGAGCGGGTTTTCCCAATAATTATTCTAAAAGAATAAGAGCTGTACAAAGTCTTGAAAATGATTATTTTTTAACGCTGATTTTTATGACTTAATAGCTTATGAACATAACTAATCATAACTTCAAACAGCGAAATCAGCGTCAAAATAAAAACTTCGTACACGCCTTTAAAAGAATCTGACATTAAAAAAGAATTATAAGGTTAAGGAATTTGCAGTTTTACCGTAAACCGTAAACCACAAACCGTAAACCGTTTATAAAAAATGAAAAAAGAATATACTATATCCGTTTTTTCCGAAGACATGGTTGGCTTATTAAGTCGCATAGTTACGGTATTTACAAGACGGCACATCAATATCGAAAGTTTGGTAACTTCAGAATCTTCTATGAAAGGGATTTATCGGTTTATTGTCGTGGTGACCGTTACAGAAGATATGGTCGAACATTTGGTCAAACAAATAGAAAAGCAAGTAGATGTTTTAAAAGCTTTTCATTATTTGAATGATGAAATCGTTTACCAAGAAGTGGCTTTGTATAAAGTGCCAACTGCTATTTTCTTAAAAGGCAATCATGTAGAAACCATAGTACGAGCGCATAATGCTAGAATTTTAGATATAGAGGAAGAGTACATCGTTATTGAAAAGACAGGACACAAAACTCATACCGAGGCGCTGCTAAGAGAATTGGAGCAAATTGGCATTTATGAATTTACTCGTTCTGGTAGGGTTGCCATTACGAAGCATCATGAGCCTTTAAATCAATATTTGAAGGAATTAGAGGCGGAGGAAGTGCAGTAGGCAGTTAAGAAAATAGTTTTACTGCTTTTTTACAACAAATTTAGCGAATCTAGGTATTTGTGGAAAATCATTTTCGATTTTAATTAAAAACAGCAGTTTTTTAATTAAAAATAATGTACTTTTGCACTCCTTTTAGGAAAATCCCAAAAGGGATATTTATTTAAAATCCACAAAAAATAATGTTGGTATAAATTATTATTAAATTTTACCCAACCTCTTAATTTTAGTTGTTAAAAAGTATTAGCGATGGATGCTATCAAATTTGTACAAGAACAGTTAGCTAATAAAAGCGAACATCCTTCTTTTCGTCCAGGAGATACTGTTGCAGTTTCTTTGAGAATTAAGGAAGGAGAAAAAGAACGGATTCAGGTTTACCGTGGAGACGTTCTCCAAATTAAAGGTCATGGTGCGACCAAAACCTTTACTGTTAGAAAAATGTCTAATGGCGTTGGTGTAGAAAGAATTATCCCTTTATCTTCTCCAGCAATTGCGGAGATTAAGGTATTAAAAAAAGGTAAAGTTAGACGAGCAAAATTATATTACTTACGTGATTTAGTAGGTAAGAAAGCAAGAATTAAAGAACGTAAGTTCATTAAGAAATAATCGAATTCACATCAATTATTATATTATATCCAGAGGGGCTGGCACGGGTTGTGTTAGCCCCTTTGATCTTTCAATTAATTCAAAATGTAAAATTTAAAAATCCCTGATTGTAACAGATTGCGGTGATTCATCCAATTAACCCCTTTAGGGGTTTTATGTCGGTAGCATATTTGGGGTTATTTTGATTTTACCGTGCCTTTAGGTACGGAATGTTAGACATAATGTACCTAAGTAAAATTTAATTTTCAATTTTCAATTTCAAATTTTCAATTTTAAACCACCTTCGGCGGGAATTTGAGGTTGAAATTGAATTTGAGATTAACAATTATCGACAATTTGTTGGTTTTAAATTTTGTGTAAGCGCCTAAAGGCACATTTGGAATGCTTGAAACATCGCTTTCTACCAACATTTTGTCCCACTGGGACAGGTTCACCGCAAAACGTTATAATCAGAAAAATCCAAATTTAAAAGTAGGTAGCCTCTACCACTTGACTCCCCAAATATTACAAACTATTCTCTACTTTTTAATTTTATTATTTATAATTTTCAATTTTAGATTAAAATTTCACCACCTTCCGACTCACCACTTCTCCCCCACTCTTCCGCACTAAAATAGTATAAACCCCACTACTTAAATTATTCGCTTGAATCGACCAACAATTTACTCCGCAATTCTGAATCGTAGGTTGGATGATTTGCCCTATATTATTAACTAGCTGTATCTCAGTAAGTAACAATTCATGGATACTCGTTCCCATTAATTTAAATTCATTCGTAAAAGGATTTGGGTACACTATCAGCTCTTTTTCTATAGATTCAATAATCGTTAAATCCTTGATAACGTCTTTATCGGTATTAGTAACTTGAGCAAAATCAGTAGTACAAGCTTGAATAGATGCCTTAAATTCACTACCTGTCTTTGCATGAAACCCATTTTCTAAAAGGACACTTTCACTAGCATGGGTATTAATACTTTCACCAGCTTCAAAAGTCCTTCTTGAATAAACCGTTTTTCGACAATATCCTAAATCAAAAGTCGGTTTCACCACAAATAGGCCGTTATTAATATCTGATGCAATGATATTACCTGATGGAAAAAAAGGGAATACGCCCCAACTTCCCGAGCTTCCATTATAATTAGTATTCGTTGGATAAGTATCATAATACCCAGCCCGCACTGGATTAGCGGGGTCTTCAATATTATAAATTTGCACACCATCATGATAGTAGGAAACCACTGCATATTTATTGCCAATGATAAATGGATTATGTGCAATACTATTGGTAGCAACTTCAGCTTCTAAAGTAGATTTAAAAGTAGAAATGACATTCATGTCTGTTAAATCAGAGACATCTACTACTTTTATCGCTAAACCATGGTTTTCGTCCGCCATTACCAAGACATTTCCATTTTCTGATAACCAACTACTGTGGTTATAACCAGCATCGACATAACCAGATAAATTCCCTAATAATTTAACATTATGAACATCCGTCAAATCATAAACCAATAATTTACTACTATAAACATGAGAAGCATAACCAATATGACCTCTAACATAAATATCGTGAACATAGTCTTCCGGTAAGGTAATATTTTTTAATAAAGTAGGATTGGCAGGATTCTCTTTCAAGTCTAAGACAATAATATGAGGAGGAATACCTTGAACAAATCCTACAGCATACAAGCGTCCATGTATCTCATCAATAAATATATTATGGCATCTAGTAAAAAAGGCTTGACTGTCATATACTTTTGTAACTGAATTTGGCAAATCTGATAAATCAAAAATCTGTAGACTCCCTCCTCCATTATCTGAAACACTATATGCATAATGCCGATAAGTTTTAATATCTCTCCATATAGAGCGACTCTTTCCAGCTACTCTTGCTATTTCTCTTGGGTTTTCAGGGTTTCGCAAGTCTATAAAGTGTGTATAATCTAAAGAGCCAATAATCCCATATTCATTAAAATTTTCATCCGTATAGCCCCAAATATCATTAAAATTTAAACCACTTCTAGTCGGCAAACTATTGTCATCCCAGTTTCCAAGAAAATCAACATTATTGGCTACTTGAGCAAAACTGATGCTACTAATTAAGAGTAAACAATTACTAATAAACAATCTGAACATAGTGGTCTTAGTGTTTTAGGGTAAATAGGTTGGTGACTAAAACAAAGGTAAGCATTATTACAGATAAGGATTAAGATGGTTTGGGTTTTACCTTGGTTTTTATATCACGGATATTGAGCATCACGGATGGATTTTATTATTGATTTTATATCACGGATATTGGCAACACGGATGGGGTTTATTATTGATTTTTGTATCACGGATAGAGACGGTTCAAATAACTGTGCTTAGGCAAAATTTTAGCATTGAAAATCATGGCTTTACTGCTTACTGCCACTGCTGACTGTACACGGATACTGGTTTAAGTAGGTTAAAAATAAAGATTAAAGAAAAACGATTTTTGTCAGGAACAAGACAGGGTCCTTATTAATAGAAAAACCTAGAACAATAAAGAAAATGGAATGTTCGTAAAAGAAATAATTCAATAAATTAAATCAGCTAATATGAAAATTATTCAGTCAAAATTATTTCCCTTTTTAGTATTGGGGGGTATCCTTACCTTTTTTAGTGCTTGTAATAGCGATAACATAGAAGATTTACCAGCTCCAGAAACAAGAGAAATCTGGACTGGGACGCCTATTACCTTTGAAAAATTAGCAGGAACAGATGACGCTGAGGCAAGCAATCAAGATAGAATCACGGACGAAGTATGGATTACTCGTTCAAAAGATGGTAGCGAAATCTATAATGCTAAATCAGAAAATGAACCAGATAAAGGTAGTAGCCCAAAAGGAACCCAATGGGCATTAGGCACAATTGCGGATATTGACAATTTAAGTTTTAAATCTTTTAGAGATGCCGTAGGGAAACCTAAAAATGTAGTCGGAAAAGATTTGGTTCTTTTTCTAACACAAGAAGAAATTTTTATATCCGTCAAATTTACAGCATGGACGCAAGGAAAAGGTGGCGGGTTTGCTTATGAGCGATCTACGAAGTAAATCTTTTATCTTCCAGTAACTTAAAAAGTAGGACATCCTGTCTTACCACCTCTAGACCGTTTTCGCCCACCAATTAGCCCATTATCTAAGAAATTAAAAGAAAGGGTTACGCCTAAAATAAAATACCAATCATTGACATTATTATCTCCCCTTGCTACTCCCGCTACATTATTTCCCAAACTACCAGTCCCTTGGTGACTCAATTGAATAGTTTCTAAGGAAGCACTTTCTGCTGCAAAAGCATCATTACCAGGATAAGTAAGGCTTACATCATCTAGATAATCCGTAAATAATTTTCGTGCACCTACTTCCACACCAAGGTTTAAGGTTTCCGTCAAGGTATATTTAAAACCAACACCAAAAGGAATCGCAAATTGACTTAGTTTATAAGGAGTCCGCTCAGGAATTGCTGTTAGATGCTGTCCTTCCGTTCCAAGCGGCTGTAAATCGTATAATTGTCCATTTAACTCCCCTTGTGGATTGAATTGAAAAAAGGCAATACCGCCAAATAAATAAGGGGAAAAAGTAGCCGTATAGTTATAAGGCTGGTAACCCAGAAGATTAAACTCGCCAATTAGTCCTACTTCATAAATATCTGATTGAAAATTCAGGTTGCGGTCAATAATAGCCGTATTACCAGAATTTCTATCCTCGCCAGAAATAGTTGTATAATTAAAACCTAAACGAAACGCTACTAAATGATTGACATTATATTTTGCAAAAGCTCCAGCAGCAATATTTGTTTCCTTTAAATAAATTTGACTAGAATTTGAAGCAAGTTCTCCAAGGTAATTAGTACCACCAACTAAAAGACCTGCTTCAAAATGTTGACCAAAAAGAGACATTGGTAAACAAAATAGGAAAATTACTAAATACTTCATTTTTGTATAATAGATTAGTCATAAGTACCTACTATTAAATAATCGTCACTTTTGATTCAAGCTATTTTTTCGCTAGACGAGGCATGAAGAAGTGTCAACTTCTGAACCGCAAAGCGGATGGGATGGCTTGCATAGCCCCGCTACGGAAATATTTTTTAACCTGAGCTAAGAAAGGAAGATTCGGGGAATCTTGATTTCTTAGTGAACCGCTTGCGGATGGGATGCTTAAAGTGGAAAAAGAGCCCATCATAAAGTGTCGATTATTTGGTTGTAGGTACTTACTAACTAAATTAAACAAAAAA
>JBGCFJ010000682.1:0-7805 GCA_045106885.1 Saprospiraceae bacterium | reverse complement strand
ATACTAAATTATGCAATACCATGTTTACCATAGATTACGCTAAAACATTGGCAGGTAGTGGTGTGACAATTAACGCTGTTCATCCTGGTATTATTAATACAGGATTAGGCGACTCCCCTAAATTAATGAGCAAGTTGGTAAAAGTAGTGAAGCGTTTTTGGAAAAAGCCAACTTATGGAGCAATTGCCCCTGTTTGGCTAGCCACTAGCCCAGAATTGGAAGGGGTGAATGGTCATTTCTATAATGAACAAAAAATTATGCCTTATGCGAAGAATGCTTTGGACGAAAGTGTCAGACTATCTTTGCAGAAGACAACGGAAGCTATACTTTCTGCTGAGAAAACTGCTTGAGAAATTCAAGCAACTTTGGCGTATTAAACAACAAATCCATACTGCCTACTGCCACTGTTGACTGCCTACTGCAAACTACTGTTTCTCCCAAAACTTCCAATTAATCTTCTTTTTATCCTTATCTTTTTTCTTCTTATTTTTTCGCTCAAATAAAGGGCGTTTTTCAAAGACATAGCGTAGAGAAATGCCCGATTGGGTATACATTTTTCGCTCGCCACCAATCAAATTAAAAGCAGGTTTAAAATCCCAAGAGACATTGGTTCTGCCTAGATTAAATTCTACTCCTGCAATGGCAGTAATACCAAATGGGTCTTTATACGATATATCGCCATTAATGGTATTATTCCAGCCTTTGTGCAACCCAGCACCTGTATAAAAATTAAAGCGTTTACTAATGAGTGGATTGTGTTTTTCGTATAAAGCAGTAATAATTACTTCGTCTTTATCTTTACTAGCGGCCGATTGAATAATGGCTTCAATGGTCTCCTTTTTATCAAAACGATATTTGCCTGTAATGCCCCAATCTGTGCCCATTCGGATACCACCCGCAATATTATAGCCTTGGGCTAGGATAGAAAAAGAACTCAAAAATGCTATGGAAAGAATTAGTAACTGCTTCATGCTTTTTTAACGTCGATAAAAATTAAGTTAGTATCTACAGGATAACAAGATTTTTCAGGATTAACAGGATTTTAAGCACTATAATAAAAATCCGTTGGGTCGTTTAATTTACCCAACGGATTTGATGGCCCAACGGATTTAGTGATAAAAATTATTTTTCTATCCTTCACAATACTTGACAAATTCATCGTTCATCGTTTATAGTTCATCATTTCCTTAGGCCATTCCTTTACCTTCTGCAATCAAGTCCTCTGTATAATTAATTGTATGCACTTCATTAGGAAACAGAAAGTTGCGCAACATAGCTTTACCCATTGGCGTCAATACGGATTCTGGGTGAAATTGTACGCCTCGGACATTATATTTCCGATGTTTCATTGCCATAATTGCACCGTGCTCATCCACTGCCGTTATCTGTAAAGATTCAGGTAAATTTGGGCGTTCTACTATCCAAGAATGGTAGCGACCAACTTCTATATTATTTGGCAAACCTCTAAATAATAAAGCATTTCCATCGGTTACTTCCATTGGAGTTGCTACCCCATGATATACTTTTTCAATATTATGTAACGTTCCGCCAAATGCTTCTCCGATAGCTTGATGCCCTAAACAAACACCTAAAATATCCTTGGTCGGCGCATATCGCTTAATCAATTCGGGCATTATTCCCGCATCTTTGGGTAAACCTGGTCCAGGGGATAAAATGATTTTATCGTAGGCATCCACTTCGTCTAAAGTAATCGCATCATTTCTAAACACATCAACTTTATGCCCAATTAATTCTTGCACGTATTGGACTAAATTATAAGTGAAAGAGTCGTAGTTATCTAATACTAGGATTTTCATATTAAAATTTTGATTGCTTTATTGTTGAATTGTCATATTGTTGGTCGTTACCCTAGCAATAAAACAATATAGCCATTTAACAATTTATATCTTTTCTGCCTCCGTCAAAGCTCGTTTCAAAGCCCCCAATTTATTATTCACTTCCTGCAATTCACTTTCTGGCACACTATCAATCACAATCCCTGCACCCGCTTGGTAATACAAGGTGTTGTCTTTACTCATAAAAGACCGAATCACAATGGCTTGTACCATATTGCCATTAAAATCAATTAAACCAATACCACCTCCATAAAAACTACGGTTTTGATTCTCGTATTTATTGATTAATTCTAAAGCTTTGTATTTGGGCGCACCCGATAAAGTGCCTGCGGGGAAGGTATCCGCAAAAATTTGAATGGGATTGGTGCTATCTTCTAATTGTCCATCTACTTTAGATACCAGATGTATAACGTGGCTATAAAAATGGATTTCTTTCAAGCTTTTGACTTCTACCTTTTCACAATGTCGACCTAAATCATTTCTAGCTAAATCTACTAGCATGATGTGTTCTGCATTTTCTTTAGGGTCTGCTGCCAAATCTTTAGCGCCTTGGGCGTCTTGTTCATCGTTTCCTGTTCTTTTATAGGTCCCTGCGATTGGATTGACCGTGGCAGTATTCCCATTAATCAACATCTGTGCCTCTGGAGAAGACCCAAAAATGGTGTAATCACCGCAATCAAAATAATATAAATAAGGGGAGGGATTGATGGACCGTAATACTCGATACACTTGAAAATCGTCCCCCTTAAATTTTTGCTGAAATTGGCGAGATAAGACAATTTGAAAAACATCTCCAATTTTGCAATGATGCTTGCCTTTTCGGACTAATTCTCTAAATTCTTCGTCCGTAATATTACTAGACTCTTCGCCATCTAATTCAAAATCAAAGGTATTAAAAGCTTGATTGTAAATTAGTTTTTCCAATTTATCCATTTTGCTTCTTTCTGGATAAATATTTGGCACATTTTCTATCAAGTATAATTCATTCTTAAAATGATTAAAAGCTATCAGAAAACGATAAAGCGAGTAATTAATATCAGGCGTATCAAATCGGCGCTTCTCTTCATCAAATTTGAGCGTGTCAAAATATTGTACGCCATCAAAACTAGTATGCCCTAAAAATCCGTTGATAGCCCCTTCTGCCTTGATTTCTTCTACTTCAAATTGATTGATGAAATTTTGAAAAATAGCAGGTACATCTGTGTAATTAAGTAACACTTCCTCTTCTTTTTCTCCTCCTGGAAGCGTTTTAGTTATCACGCCATTTTTTACCATAAAATTGGCAATGGGCTCTAAACCAATATAAGAGAAACAACTTTCAGCCTGCCCAAAGTCATTATTCTCTAATAAAATAGGTTTATCAAAATGTGCTCTTAGTTTGAGGTACAGCGTAATGGGGGTAACGGTATCCGCCAATTGTTTTTTGACGACCGTTTGTAACTGTATTTTTTTTGCGGTTGCTATCATGATTATTTTTTATGCTATTGCTCTTTTAATTAATTTTGATACTTTGACTAACCTCTTGAAAATCACCTCGTCCGATGACTTTCGTCGTCGGATGAGTTGATTTTTTCATCCGACGACGAAAGTCATCGGACGAAAAAATCTTATCTAACTGAATTTATCAAACCACTTTAATTTCTCGCCTCAAAACAGGCATAATTATTAGCAGTTGTTGAATGCTCTACGTCCTTTTCAAATTATTTTAAACAAACTGCTGATTGAAAACCAACGGAATTTAATCTGGCAATTTTCTCCTCCTATTTCTCGTATTCGTTGTAAAATAGTTTCAAATAAAGCCAGTCTATCTGGAGTAGGGGTCAATCTTTTTGCCCAGTCTTTAGAAAATTCCATCTCATGGAACTCGTGCAATGCTTCAATTTTCATGCTACTTTAATTTTATAGCTCAATAAATGCAACAAAAAAGCGGCTTGCCGAGTGAAATTCGACAAGCCGCTTTTTTGATATGATTCAAATAAACGAGCGCTATCCTTCACCCTATTTTGGTAAAGAATTATGCCACCAACCTTTATTTAAAAAATTTATCATATCGTTATTTTTATGAGTACAAAGATAAAGGCATTATTTTCAAAGATGCAATTAATTAGGGGTATTTTTTATTTTTCTCTAATTTTACTACTAGCTTTACACTCTTTTAAAAATGAATAAATGAGTAGATGAACAAATGATTAAATGGGGTATTGTGCTAATATTTACTCATTTATTCATTTCATCATGTACTCATTATGGTACTGACTTAAACCAAATTAGGTAAATAAAAACAAATAATTATGAGTTACGATACAAAGATTGCTTGCCCTAAGTGTGAATGGGAACCTGATGGTGGAGAATATTGGGGCTGTTCCTCCTGTGGACATATTTGGGATACTTTTAAAACAACTGGTGTTTGTCCTGCTTGTCGAAATCGACATAAATACACCCAATGTATAGGACATGTTGGTGGTTGTAACGAATCTTCTTTGCATGTAAACTGGTATCGAGAAATTGACCGCAACCTAAAAGAAGAAATTGAAAAAATAGAAAAATTAATTCCAGCAGAAATTTTGTAATTTTCAATTTAGAATTTTCAATTTTCAAATGGTTTCGTTTGAAAATTGAAAATTCTAAGTTGGACATTGAAAAATTATTCAATGCCAATCATAACATGGGTAAAATAGGCTTCTTTTTGTTCATCAAACCAATTTCTTATCTTCCTTTATTTTTCCTGTATCGACTTGCTGACTTTTTTTATTTGCTAGTTTATTACGTAATCAGATACCGCAAAAAAGTAGTCTTTACCAATTTAAAAAACGCCTTCCCACATAAAACTACACAAGAAATTACAACTATCGCTAAAGATTTTTACCGTCATTTCTGTGACCTACTTATTGAATCAATTAAGTTGTTTAGTATTTCTGAAAAGGAACTAAAAAAACGCTGTAGATTTACTAATCTAGAATTGATTACTCAATATGCCAAGGAAGGAAAAAGTCTCATTATCCCAACGGGACATTATAATAATTGGGAAATGGCAGGAACAGCCGTCAATTTACAAATCCCACATCAGGCTATCGTGGTATATTCGCCGCTCAAAAATCAATTTTTTAATAAAATCATTAAAGCTTCTAGGGGAAAATTTGGCACTGCCTTGCTGTCTAAACAAGTATTAAAAACTGGATTAAAGACCAATCCTGCCGAATTGAGAGCTATTATTTTTGCGGCTGACCAATCTCCTACTATGGCTAGAGCAGCTTATTGGACTACTTTTTTGAACCAAGAAACAGGTATAATGATTGGTTCTGCTAAATATGCAAAACAATATGACTATCCTGTTGTTTTTGGAAAGATTACTAAAGTGAAAAGAGGTTATTATGAAGTGGAATTTATTCCTTTGATTGATACGCCTAAAGCATTTTCTTATGGCGAAATTACCGAAAACCATACCCGATTATTGGAGAAAATAATTATGGAACATCCTCAATATTGGTTATGGTCGCATAAACGATGGAAACGGAAAAAACCATTGAATCTGTGATGATTTTTTAGTAAGTAAAATAAGGGCGCAGAAATTTTGATAATTGTTTGCCAATTGCAAGTTGAGAGTTAGCCGTATGACTTTTTTTGTTAAATTTCAGATAAGCCATTCAATAGTGAAAATCTATTTCCTTTCTTGGCTAAAGAACTCTCTACTAACTCGCAACTCGTAACGCGCAACTCGTAACTCGTAACTGAAAAGATGAAAATTAAACGAATTAGTAGAGAAGAGATAGATAAGTCTAAATGGAATAGCTGTGTGCATTACGCCAATAATGGAAACGTGTCTGGTTATGTATGGTATTTAGATGCTTTGACTAAAGATTGGGAGGCCTTGATAGAAGAAGATTATGGTTCGGTATTCCCTTTGATTTGGAAAAAAAACTGGCTCGGCAAAAAAAAGATTTACCAACCTGAATTAATTATCGAAGGGGGGCTTTATTCAGAAAATATTTTGTCGGCTACTAGAATTCAACACTTTTTTAATGCCATTCCTTCGGAATATAAATCTTTAAAATTAAGCATTTCTAATCAAGCTAAAATTCCAAATGACCTTGGGCTAAAGGTCGAAAAATTAAGTCGCCAACAGTTGATATTGAATCAACCTTATGAAGGTTTAAAAGATGGGTTTTCTACCACCTTCCACAACCAATTAGCTAAAGCTGCGGAATTGCAACTACAACCAGCTTCTAATTTAAAACCAGAAAAAGTAGTTGATTTTTATAAAGCACATTCCAAAAATTATAAAAAAGAAAATTATTTTGCTTACCTGCGGATTATGTACAACGCCATGCATAGAGGTTGGGGTTTTGCCAATGGTATTACCAATAAAAAAGGGGATTTATTAGCTGTCTATTTTTTCATTTATAGTCATGGAAAAATTATGGTTTTATTACCTGCCATCTCTAAAGCAGGAAAAACCGCAGGCGCAGCAGAATTACTATTAAGCATGCTACTACAAACACATGCCAACAAACCTGTCTACTTAGATTTTAATGGATTTGAAGATATTGGTGTCGGTAGTCAGGAACAAATTTATTATCAGGTATCCAGATAGCAGCTGGCAGTACTGCACACTGCCAACTGCCGACTGCATACTGAACTACGGTTGCCCTTTATAAACCTTCTTAGTCGCTAAAATTCTATCTTGGTTATCAGAAAGTTGCAAAATATAAACGCCATTGTTTAAGTTTTGCGTCATCGTATTTAAGGTTACAGTTTGTTCCCCTTTTGATAAATGATAGGATTTAGCTAATAATAATCGACCACTTCTATCATAAACATTAAATAAATAATCGCCCTTCTCCGCAAAATCATAACTCACTTTAATATTATCGACAAATGGATTTGGGAACACCGTCATTTGTTGCTCTGAAGTGATTTCTTTTTCTATACTTGGAGTGATTTCTGGCAGGTCTTCTTCTACTGTTATGATTTCATCCGTTCCACAAGTCGGCGCTTCTTCAAAATCCTGAGCTATCATAATTCCCATAATTAATCCTCCACTGTAAGGCCCGCTGGTTAATTCAATCTCAATTTGCTGATTAGGAATAGGATATTTATCATTAAATAATAATGTTTGGTTATCAAAACCCGTATAGGTTATTTCTAATTCAAAAGCCGACAAATTAGCTGGAATCTTTAATTCAAAATGACCATCCAAATCTGTTGAAGTACCTATGGTAGTCCCAACGATAATAATATTAGCACCAATCAATCCTTCTCCTACGGCTTGGTCTATTACTGTTCCGCTAATGATTTTCTCTGGTGTTGTTGTATCTTCTGTTGGGGTCGATTGATTAATTGTTTCCGTTGCAATAGCTATTTTTCCAACCGTAGGCGTAGTTTGTGCCATCAAGCCTCCACTAAATAATACGCCCGCCGCCAAAGCTGCTATGGCTTTCCAATTGCTAGTTGGTTTTACTTCCATAGGAAAAGGCATCGCTCGATTCAATTGTCGATGATTGAAAACACCACAAATTTTACCATTATTTTGTTTATAAAATTGCAAAACTTGATAATCATTCATTGTTCTAAAATCAACAATTGTTTTTTCGCAAGACCCACAAAATTTTCCACCTTTTACAGGCGTCATGGCATTAAAATTTTCACCGCAAGGTTCTGGAATCGTTAACGTTAAAGCTTTCTTTTTTGGAGACATGATATGATTTTTTTAGTTGGAGTAATGATTGTATTTGCCTAATAGATGCAGCAACTGCTAAGAATGCATAAATGATTTTGATTTTTTTTCAAAAAAGATAAGAATGTACCAATTTAGGGGCGAGGCAATAAATAACCTACCAGAACTGACGAGGTTATTTTTTCTTTTAGCAAGATGAACAATCGCTGATTGTGAACCGCTTGCGGATGGGATGCTTATTCAGCATAGCCGTTGCTACGTTGAATAATTTTAAC
>JBGCFJ010000681.1:0-4880 GCA_045106885.1 Saprospiraceae bacterium | reverse complement strand
AAATCCTATAGGTAATCAGCTAAAAAATCAATAATATAAAAATGATGAATCAATATTTAAATCCGTTGGGGAGTCTAATCCGTTGGGATTTAAAGCAATGTCTCCCCAACGAATTTAATACCCCAACGGATAATTATCAGTTTTCAATCTGACGCACTATAAGTACCAACTCATAATTAGATTAAAATTTCAGGGAGGTTATAGCCCCCCATCCGCTTTACGGGTCGTAATTTACTTTCCTCTTGATAGTTTTCTTCAAAAAATCAAGTCTTAGCACCGCTACGGGTTTATTTTTTGAAGGAAAATAGCGGGAAAAGAATCCGCTGAAAATTAATAGTAATTGTGTGTTGGTACTTATATCCTCGTAATGCATAACAGCCTACCCTTAATATATCAAAAAAATACAATAGTATCTTTCTTTCGGACAATTCTACAAATTCCATTTCTTTAATCAATAGATATTTGCAGTAAGAAAAGAAAACATAGAATGATAAGTTTATCCGACTTTAAAAAGTAGTTGGACTATTGACCGTAAAAAGATTTCAATTTATTTCTTGTGGTGCCGAAGCTACGCTCCTTAAAGCAATTTTGGGTTAATTACTCCTACAAACGGGGTCAGAGCGCTGCTCTTTTAGTAAAAAAACAAGGAGCGTAGTCTCGAAACGGTCTGTAGGAATTGCTGAATTTACATTTTCCTTTAAGGAGCGTAGCTTCGGCAGGATATAGCAATCTTTTTTCGGGCAATATGTTGGACTATCAACTAACTTGATATACTTATTAATATAACCAAAAACTAAAATCATATTGTTCGATGCTTTATTTCTTATAAATATACCAAATTGAGCATTTAAAAACTTGAAGAAAAGGACGCCTAATAGTAGTTGCATTGCTGCAATAGGGAGAGAGTCTATTATTTAGCAATTAAATGTTGGGCGTCTGCTTTTTAAAATTTTCGTATTATTTATGTAAGTACTCAATGCTGGTCAGGAGACCAGCGGATAATCGTGTCAAGTCGCACGAGACTTAACACATCGGATAACGATATTTTAAGTCTCCAGACTTGAAATCTCTATCTCCTGACGAGTATGTATTGAGTACTTACTTATTTATTGCCTGGTCTCTAAGATAGTGTGTCCGCTAATAGATGGATACATTGGGGACTATACGATAGTATTTTTATTACTCAAAAAAATAGTTATCATGCGACAAGTAAAATGGACTGGAGTTTATCCAGCAGTTACCACAAAATTTAAAGCAAATGGCGATTTAGATATGCCTGCTTTTTTAAAGAATATTGATTATCAAGTAAAAGCGGGTGTGAATGGCGTCATTATTGGCGGTTCTTTAGGGGAAAGTAGTACGCTTAACCATCAAGAGCGTTTGGAATTGGCACAAGCTACGGTAGACCAATTTGGCAATCAAATAGATGTTATCCTCAATATTGCAGAGGGATCTACTCGAAATGCTATCCAATTGGCGCAAGCTGCGGAAGCTATTGGCGTACATGGTTTAATGTTATTGCCACCGATGATGTACAAACCGACAGACCAAGAAGTAGCGGATTATTTTAAAACAGTTGCTAAAAGCACCAACTTATCCATTCTAGTTTATAACAATCCAGTAGATTATAAGATAGAAATTACTTTAGAGATTTTTGACCAATTCGTAGCAATCGAAAACATTCAAGCGGTCAAAGAAAGTACTAGAGATATTTCTAATGTCACTCGAATGAAAAACCGTTTTGGTGACCGATTCAAGATTCTTTGTGGAGTAGATACTTTGGCAATGGAAGAATTGTTAATGGGGGCAGATGGCTGGGTTGCAGGTTTAGTAGATGCATTTCCTAGAGAAACCGTCGCTATTTATCGCTTAGTAAAGGCAGGTAGAATAGACGAAGCATTGGCTATTTATCGTTGGTTTTTACCAATTTTAGAATTGGATATTAATCCACAATTGGTACAAAATATCAAATTGGCAGAAGTAATGACTGGCATTGGAACGGAACATGTCCGAGCGCCTCGCCACATATTAGTAGGAGCAGAACGAGAACGAGTGATTGCTATTCTAGAAAAAGGCTTGGCCATTCGTCCCGAATTACCTGATTATTTGGCTATAGGAGAAGAAAATTCTATTGGTGAATTGGTTTAAAACCTAAAAAATCAAGAAGAAATCCATTCTAGTCAGCAAAAAACAGCTAATAATATGACAATTACTGAAGATAATAACAATTTGATTTCTGGAAAAATGAAGCCTAAAACGCTTACTGCTGTAAATCCAGTCACTAGAAAGCGTATCCCAAAAACCTTCAATGTGGCTACTACTGCTGAAATAAATGCAGCGGTTCAGCAAGCAGCCAAAGCAGGACAATTTTTTAGGAAATCTAGTGGAGCGGAAAGAGCCAAATTGCTTAGAACGATTGCGCAAGAAATAGAAAATTTAGGCACCTTACTCGTTCAAAAAGTACAGGAAGAATCAGGCTTACCCGAAGGTAGAGTTGTCGGAGAACGAGGTAGAACCTGTAATCAATTGCGCCAATTTGCGGATTTAGTGGAAGAGGGCAGTTGGGTAGAGGCGACTATTCAGCCATCGGATTCAGGGACAGGGATACGGAAAATGTTATTGCCTTTAGGACCTGTAGCCGTTTTTACAGCCAGTAATTTCCCCTTAGCTTTTTCAACTGCTGGTGGAGATACCGCTTCTGCTTTAGCCGCAGGTTGTTCCGTAATCGTAAAAGCGCATCCTTCTCATTTGGGTACGAATGCGCTAGTGGCGGATGCTATTGAAAATGCTATTGAAAAATGCAATTTGCCAAAAGACATTTTTGCTTCTTTGAATGGGGAAATTGCAGTAGGACAGGAATTAGTCCAACATCCCTTAATTAAAGCCGTTGGTTTTACAGGGTCTCACAAAGGCGGGAAAGCTATTTTTGATTTAGTGAATAGTCGCCCGGAACCTATTCCTGTATATGCGGAAATGGGAAGTACGAATCCTATATTTATACTACAAGAAACCTTAGCAAAAAATACGAAAGAACTAGCACAGACCTTAGCCAATTCTGTCAATTTAGGAGCAGGACAATTTTGTACGAATCCTGGAATTCTAGTAATGGAAAAAGGAAGCGCAAGTTCTCTTTTTTTACAAGCATTAAAAACAGCTTTTGCGGAGTTACAGTCCGCACCAATGTTGAACGAAGGCATTCATAGTGCTTTTGAAGCAGGAAAAGCCACTTGCCTGAATCAACCTAATGTAACCGCTCATTTTCAAGCAGCAAACGGAATGGATAGCTGGAAAGCAAATCCAGCTTTTGCTACTGTATCTGCTAAAGATTTTTTACAAAATGAGCAATTGCATCAGGAGGTTTTCGGACCATTTACCTTATTAGTCCTTTGTGAAGATTATAAAGAACTATTGGAGGTGGCTAAAAATATGCCAGGGCAATTGACAGCTACGATAATGGGAGAGACCGAAGAACTACAAAATGCAGCAACTTTAGTTGAGCATCTCTCTCTCAAAGCAGGTAGGGTCATCTTTAATGATGTGCCAACGGGGGTAGCAGTATGTCCTGCGATGCATCATGGAGGGCCCTATCCAGCTACTACTAGTGGATTTCATACTTCTGTTGGTATGGATGCTATCAAGCGATTTGTTCGCCCTGTAGCTTATCAAAACACACCTGAATTTTTATTGCCAGCAGCCTTGAAATCGGATAATCCATTGCGGATTTGGCGAAGTATCAACGGTAAAAAAGTACAAGCATGAGAAAAACCTTCTTTTGTATAGATGCCCATACTTGCGGGAATCCTGTCCGTTTGGTCGCTGGTGGCGGGCCTATTCTCTATGGTGAAAATATGATGGAAAAACGCCTTCATTTTTTAAAAGAATACGATTGGATTAGAAAAGGATTGATGTTTGAACCACGAGGGCATGATATGATGTCAGGGTCTATTTTATATCCACCTACAGACCCTCAAAATGATATTGGTATTCTATTTATAGAAACGAGCGGTTGTTTGCCAATGTGTGGTCATGGCACGATAGGAACGGTTACCATCATGCTAGAAGAAGGATTGGTTCAGCCCAAAAAGCTTGGACAACTCCGATTGGAAACCCCAGCAGGTTTGGTAGAAGTGGTTTATAAATCAGTTGGAACAAAAGTGAAATCCGTTCGCTTAAAAAATATTCCTTCCTTTTTGTATAAAGAGGGATTAGAAGTAGACTGCCCTGATTTAGGTAGCTTGAAAGTAGATGTAGCTTATGGTGGAAATTTTTATGCCATCATTGATTCACAGGAACATTTTGCGGGTATTCAAGCCTATACTGCTGACCAGTTAGTTGCTTGGAGTAGAGTGATTAGAAAACGATTGAATGAGCAGTATGAATTTCAACATCCAACTGCTCCTGATATCCAAGGCTTGAGTCATTTATTATGGACAGGCGCTACGATTTCTGAGGCGGCGGATGGTAGAAATGCCGTTTTTTATGGTGAAAAAGCCATTGACCGTTCGCCTTGTGGAACAGGAACTTCTGCTAGAATGGCTCAGTTATTTGCTAAGGGGAAATTGAAAGTGGGGGATAGTTTTATCCATGAAAGCTACATCGGCTCTAAATTTACAGGTAGAGTAGAGGCGGCAACAGCAGTTGGCGATTATCCAGCCATTATTCCAAGTATTGAAGGTTGGGCAAAAATTACAGGTCACAATAACATTATTATTGATGAGGACGACCCTTATGCCTATGGATTCCAAGTAATATAAAATAAGTACTAACTCATAATTAGGGACGAGGAAAATAATAACCTACCAGCCTGATGGGTTCTTTTTCCTTTTAGCTGCGTTAAAATTTTTCAATGTAGCAACGGCTATACTGAAAAATTTTGCCTT
>JBGCFJ010000680.1:0-3951 GCA_045106885.1 Saprospiraceae bacterium | reverse complement strand
AAGATTTTATTTTTTTCCTATTACTTATATACGTCCAGTGAAGTACATAACTCCTAACCAAAACAAGCATAATGCCACTTTGAACAAATTGCCAAATTGGGTTTTATCTTATTGAAAGTAATAAGTCGTAATAGGAACTGCTGAATTTAAATTTGAAAAGGGTGAGGTGGTAATAGGGGCTGTAAAGTGTATTTAGGGATTTGGCAAAAAATAACCTACGCAACAATACTATATGTTTAAAAAAATAATTCGTGGGGGAATTTCGTTACTAATTTCCCCACGAATTATCCAACCCCACGAATTTACGTAGGTTATTTTTTTCGTTTTCCCTTAAGTATCTCCTATTAACACTTTATATAAGGGGTGATGAGGAAATGAGATTCATGAGATAATAATTGAGGTTTAATCTAAATGCCATCTCATCAACTCATTAATCTTATCGACTCATTAACCCAAAAAAGTGTCAATAATATCCATAGAGGTACTTAAAATTTCAAACTGCTTTATTTAGAATCGCAATATGCAAAAAATTATCGTTGCTGCCAAATCTGACAATCAGGTAATTGGAAAAGAAAATGATTTAGTGTGGCATTTACCTGCCGATTTACGCTTCTTTATGTCCACTATCGAGGGGGCATATTTAGCTACTGGTCGAAAATCTTTTGAATCTGCACAAGGCGAAGAGGTGTTTGGTCCACATCGGGAATTCGTCATTATTACCAGAAATAAAAACTATCAATCGGATATTGGTAAAATTGTACATTCTTTGGAAGCAGCTATTCAATTAGCCGAAAATGATGGGGCAGCACGCTTATGTATTCTCGGTGGTGCGACTATTTATGAAGCAGCGATGGATTTAGCAGACACTATGATTTTGACGGAAGTACATGCTCATTTTGAGGGAGATACTTTTTTCCCAACTATTGATACAACAAAATGGAAAGAGGTGAGTAGGATTAGGCATGCTAAAGATGCGGAGAATGATTATGCTTATTCTTTTGTGGTTTATGAAAAAATTAAAGTATTGGCTAAAAAATAAAATAGCGTAGCTGTGACTCTGTCTATAGAAAAATAGGGTAAAAATGATTAAAGGGGCGTAGTTTCAACACTTTTTATAGTGCCGAAGCTACGCTCCTTTAACTATTTTGAAAGTTTTTTATTATGTACCTACAGACAGGGGCAGGGCGATGTCCTTTTTCTGCGTTTGATGATAAGCATTAGTAAATTTACCGCTGCACCACAATTTTCTTAGTAATCACGCCTTCTTTCATATCCAATTTTAAAAAATATAAGCCATTATTAAAATTAGTAGTAATAATGCTTGTCACGCTCGGATTAGTCAAATTAGTTTGATAGACTAATTTTCCTTGGACATCAAAGATACGCAGCAAAGCATTTTTAGTAGCTATCTGTGTTAAATCTAGTTGTAAATTATCGGATACTGGATTAGGATAAATTTTAACTAAAGATTCGTCCAATATTTCTGCCACACTAACCGTAGATTCGCTTTCATCTAAGATAATTTGGAAAGGGGTAATCCCAATCCAGCCACCTTCCCCGTCCGAAACAGTAAAAGTAAATTCGTCTGTTCCTTCCGTAGCATCCGTATCATGTCGATATTTAAAAGCGCCATTATTTAAATCAGCTTGTGAGAATTGCGCACCTACTGTAATTGGCGTTTTATCAAATAATAAACTACCAATCGAAGGTTGTTTGACTAAAGTATAAATTAATTCAGTGGCAGAATTATTAGCATCTTGAGCTAATAAAAATTCACTATCAATCAATCGACCACTTTTTGGCTTTACGGGTAATACTTCATTGGTCACTAGGGTAGGGGCATCTAAAGTCAAATTGCCACAAAATTCTAAACTCCAATTATCCAAAGAACCACCTTCGCCAAAACCATCGGTTACTTCAATACGTAATATCCATTCTCCAAAAGTGCTTTCTCCATCGAAAACAGATAAAGGAGCTTTTGGCTGATGTAGCATACCACCAATTGGCGGACAAGGCAACTCCAAAGGAGATTCATCATCAAAACCAAGATTAAAAGGTACAGAACCAGGACATTTTCGTTCAAATAAAATAGCGCTTGTTCCTGCTGGACTAATGAGTGTTGTCCGAATATGACTCACCCAATCGTGTGACCCTTGAATTTGCGGAATATTTAAATCACTAATTTCAAAATTTTGGGTAACCGCCATGGTTGATTCAATGGTCGGTGTGCCTAAACTAGAAATTAAAATGGGAATATTCGTTGCAGCTTCGCTAGTACAACTTAAATTTTGCGTTTGGAAAGCAAAGATTTCAGAATTGGCACCAACGCCACATTCATTAATTGGATTAACTCGCCAATAGTAAATCGTACTTTGGTCTAAGGTAATCGAAGGAGTATAAGTTGTTCCAATAATATTAGTTCCTTTGTCTACAATCGCATCGCCAAAAGCAGGATTGGTTGCTATTTCTACTTCATAAAGGTCAGCATCTAGGGTTGGTGTCCATTGAAAAATTGGCAAACCTACACCTGAAGTATTATTCGTTGGGGCCGCCAAAGCAAAGTCGGTGAATTGATTAGAAACAAGGTCTAAACTAATGGTTCTGCTAATGGTATCCACGCCTTCTGCTACGCCAATAATATCAAAAACAAATTCTCCTTCTGGATAATCTGAAGGAAAAGTAATCGAGAATTGGTTCTCATTGCCAGGTGTTACAGAAGGATTACTAAAAGAGGTACTAAACCCTTCGTTGGTGGCAACTGGTCCAGAAAAGGCAATCGGTTTATCAAAACCCAATAAAGAAAAAGTAGTCAAATCTATATCGACGGTATTAGGCAAACAAACTTGTTGCGTTTGAATAGAAGTGGCAAAAGAAAAACCTTCCGCAGTTGGCGACACAATTGAAATATCTCTATTAGAAATATCAAAGAAAATATTGTCCACTGCTTCTACCTTAATCCTAGCTCTATCCGTAATAATATCTGGAATAGTCACGGATTGCGTACCGTCATTATCTGTATTTTCTACTAAAACATGGTCATAAGAAATACCTCTATTGGTGGATAATAAAATATTGACCTTTTGGCAATTAACTTTACCTGTATTGGTGCCAGCCACGTCCCATTTAATTTCGGCAAAAGCCCCTGCATTTAAAACATCCGAAATTTTATTAGGAAACTGCACTAAAAATGGACCTGCTTCTTCTGTAGCTTCAAAAGAAACATCTTGCCAATCTACACCACCTGCTTCGGGATTATTATCTCGAACTAATAAGCGAAAAGTCAGATTTCTATCATAAGTTGGTAAAACTTCTACTCGATTATTTCGATTATTTATTAAATCGACCAAATTCGGAAAAGATCTATCGGGGGAATCGCTTGGTAAAAAAGAGCGAAAAGTAGGCGCTGTCCTAAGCGGTTCGCCAAGAGGGACAGCTGGTCCTGTATTAATTTGTTCCCAAGCATAAGTCAAGGCATCTCCATCTTCATCTGTAGCCACCCCTTTGAGTACAAAAGGAGTACTAATAGGAATAAAAAAGCCATCTTCATAAGGTAAGTTAACAACTGGTTGATTATTGTTGGTGGAAATAATATTGGCACAACTACTTTCTAAATTTCGTTCTCTTAGCATCTGCTCGACGTTGCCACTATGGAAATAATCATCTGCTACATTTTGTACATTATTATCGCTTCCACAAGCACCAGAATAAGACATAATTGTACTACCACTCCCAGGTTCAAAAGCAGTACCTGTAGAAATTTGTTGCTCCGCTCCAGGGCAATTTGCCCAAGAATGACTAGCCGCTAATTGATGTCCCATTTCATGGCAAACCAATTCAATAGCAAAACGGGAATCATTATAAAACTGACAAGAACTACCCGCTGTTTTATTCGCTTCACAAGCACTACCAAAAGCCGCTAAACCAACGGCGCCTCCATCTGTAGAACAGTTG
>JBGCFJ010000068.1:0-8240 GCA_045106885.1 Saprospiraceae bacterium | reverse complement strand
GCGTCGAAGCTTTAAAAAATGTGTCTTTAACTATTCCAACAGGCTTATTCGGTTTGTTAGGCCCGAATGGCGCAGGGAAATCTACTTTAATGCGAATTATTGCTACGTTACAAGAAGCGGATACAGGAATAGTAAAATTCAATGAAGTAGATATTGCCACGCATAAAAATGCCCTTAGAAAAATACTAGGTTATTTACCACAACAATTTGGATTATACCCTAAAATATCAGCAGAAGTATTGCTAAATCATTTGGCAGTTTTAAAGGGATTAACGCATAAAAAGAATCGAAAAGCAATAGTTGATGGCCTTCTTCACAAAACCAATTTATACCAAGACCGACAAAAGAATTTAGGTGGATTTTCGGGCGGTATGAAACAACGATTTGGTATTGCTCAGGCTTTATTGACGAATCCTAAATTATTAATAGTTGATGAACCAACTGCTGGTTTAGACCCAAAAGAACGTAATCGTTTTTATAATTTGTTAAGTGAAAATGACAAAAACACGATAGTTATTCTATCCACTCATATTGTTGATGATGTTAAAGAATTGTGTACAAATATGGCAATTATTGGTAAAGGTAAAGTTGTTTTGAAAGGAAATCCTTTGGAGTTAATTAATAATCTTGAAGGAAAAATTTACAAAAAAACAATTCAAAAGGAAGAATTTACCAAAAGATCATCCAAAAAAAGGAATTACCCGACTATAAAGCACAATATAAAGTCATCGCCGAGAAATTATTTTTAGGCAAACCCATCATTCATATTCTAAGTGACACCGACCCTCAAAATGGATTTATTCCCATTCAAGCAGGTTTAGAAGAGGTGTATTTCGCACAGATTTTTGGTGTTTCCTAAAAGGCTCAAAACATAAAATTGATAATTAAACGCAATTTTTTTTTAATCATATAGTATGTTCTAAAATGGGGCGCATCTCAAAATGTCGCTATCTCATTTTTTAAAAGCGTTCGTAGCTTGGAAATTCATTTCCAAGGATAAGATTTTGTCTTGGAAATGAATTTCTAAGCTACGAACGACATTTTGAGATGCACTCCTTAAATGAACTTAAATGACTATATGGTAAAATTAAATATGGTTATGCTTTATAGCAAACGTCTTTTGAGACTGTTTGTTCCTCAGACTGGCAATAGACAAACTTATAACTCATCACTAATAACTCATAACTCACCTATGTGGTACGAAATATTCAAATTTGAATTAAAATATAGAGCAAAACGCTGGGATACTTATCTCTATTTTTTTGCGCTATTTGGCTATGCTTTAATTGCAGTTGACTTCTTATTTGGACAAGATTTAGGAGCCGTAAAACTAAATGCGCCCTACTTAATCGCTTTAACTATGGGCATCGTTTCTGCCCTTTTTATGATGATGGTATCCATGATAATGGGGGTAGCAGCTTTGCGAGATTTTGACCACAATATGGAATCACTGATGTTCATTAATCCAATTAAAAAAAGTGATTATTTGATAGGGCGATTCTTAGGGTCTTTTTTGGTATTACTCTTTATTTTTAGCGGACTATTTTTGGGTTTAATAGCTGCCGATTTTATGCCTTGGCGAACTGCGGAGGAATTGCTACCTTTTTCCTTATGGAAATATCTACAACCTACTTTATTTATTGCCTTACCAAATTTGTTTTTTGGCGGTGCGCTTTTCTTTATCGGAGGGGCAGTAAGCCGAAAATTATTAGTGGTTTACACACAAGGGATTTTACTGTTGACGGTATATATATTAGGCTTGCAATTAACGCAAAATAACGACTATCAATTTCTAGCAAGTTGGATAGACCTATTTGGGTATCAGACAATTAAAAATGTCGTTAAATATTGGTCCGTTGCAGAACGTAATACGCGGCTGGTCCCTATGAGTAATTTAATTATTTACAACCGTTTAATTTGGTTGACTATTAGTGGAGTCATTTTAATTATTGGTTATCAGAGATTTAGTTTTAATGTAGTAAGGGATAAATTTAAGGGAAATAGTGGTTTATGGAACACGACTTATGGTACACCAACTGAAGTTACAGAACAGAAAGAAAATGGTAATCTTGAGCTAATTCCAGACCCAATCATAGCAGAAAACTTCTTTTCTAAGTTAAAACAGTTGATTTTCCATGCCTTATTTTATGCGAAATCTATTTTTAAAGAAACACCATTTTGGGCAATTGTTATTTGTGGCATGGCGATTATTTTTATTAATTCTATTAGTTTAGGTACTTCTTATGGAGTCGATAGTTATCCCTTGACCTTTATTATAGTAGAAGATTTACAAGAGATGTCCATCTTCTTTTTTCTACTCATTTTGATATTTTATTCAGGAGAATTAGTTTGGAAAGAAAGGGATATAAAACTCAATGGCATCTATGATGTATTGCCCGTTTCTTCTTTGATAAATCTAAGTAGTAAATTGATTGGTTTAGTATTGACTTATTTGGTGATAATGTTAGCTATTATTTTAGCGGGGATAATTTTTCAAACAACTAAGGGGTATTTTAATTATGAACTAGAGGTCTACTTTTCGGGCTTTTTTATAGAAATTTTTCCTTATTTGGTATTGCTAACAATGGTTTCTTTTTTCTTTCAAGTATTGGCAAACCATAAATTTATAGGGCATTTATTAGTTGTTTCTTTTCTGTTTTTTGTCCTGATTGGTGCGCAAATATTTGATTTTGACCACGGTTTATATAGTTATGGGGCAGGAGATTTAGGGCAATATTCTGATATGAATGGTTATGGACATTATTGGCAGCCTTACTGTTGGTTTATGTTGTATTGGTTTGCTTTTTCCGCTTTATTATTCCTGATTGCGGTTTTATTTGCGGTTCGAGGAAGGGATATTTCCTTTAAAAAGCGATGGCAATTGAGGAAGGTCAGACAAACTGATTTTTTTAAAAAATTAAGCCTTGGTACGCTACTGCTTTTTATATCAACTGGAAGTTATATTTTTTATAATACCAATATACGCAATAGTTATAGCACTGTAGCGACCGAAAAGAAATATCAAGCGGAATATGAAGAGCGTTTTAAACCTATAGATAATTTACCACAACCTAAAATTTTCGATGTAAAACTAAACGTTGAATTATATCCTTATGAACGAGATTATGCTATTACAGGGGCTTTTATGTTGACCAATACTAGTGACACCGTTATTCCGACGATTTTTGTACAAAAATTACCTTCTGCAAATATAGAACTGACCGATGTTACTTTTTCTAGAGTAACAACGCTTGATAAAAATACGACTTGGGAAGAATTTGGAAATTATGGGTATCAATTAAAAGAACCCCTTCAAATTGGCGATTCGCTTAAAATGAGTTTTAAACAAACTTATACCACCAAAGGATTCACCGAAAATAAAGACAAACGATTCGTTTATAATGGTACTTTTTTTGATAATTTTCAATTACCCACCTTTGGTTATAATGCTTATATAGAACTAGAAGACGAAGAAGACCGATTGGAATATGGTTTGCCCCCCAAAACTAAAACAGCAAAACGTACTAACCAAATAGCTCAAAAACAAGCCCGTACAGGAGATGATAGTAAAGCCATTCATTTTGAGATTACTATCGGAACAGCTAATGACCAAATAGGGGTTGCACCAGGTCAATTACAAAAGAAATGGACCGAAAATGACCGAAATTATTTTCATTATAAATCAACTAAACCCATCATCAATTTCTATCCGATAACCTCGGCTAGATATGAATTATTGACCGATAAATGGCTGCCTAAAAATGATAGTTTAGAAAGCCCTATAGATTTGGAGATTTATTATCATCAGGGACATGAATATAATTTGGATAGGATGATGGAATCCATGCAGAAATCGTTCACTTATTATAACCAGAATTTTGGCGCCTACCCTTACCAACAAATGCGCATTGTAGAAACCCCTCGCTATCTAAATCGAGCGCAATCTTTTCCAACCATGGTTACTTATTCAGAATCTATGGGTTTTATTATGGATATTGGTCATGCCAAAGAGGTCGATATGCCCTTTTTTATAACAGCACATGAAGTAGCGCATCAATGGTGGGGCTTACAAGTAGCCGCAGCAAATGTCGAAGGAAAAAAAATGATACTAGAATCATTAGCCCAATATTCCGCTTTAATGGTGTTAAAAGAGACCTATTCTGAAGAAAAAGTCCAGCAATTATTGGAAATGGAGCGAAATCGTTACTTAGAAGGTAGAGGAACGGGTACCGAACAAGAAATGCCTTTAGTTTTAGAGGACAATCAAAACCATGTTTATTATGGAAAAGGCATCTTAAATTTATATGCTTTACAAGATTATATTTCAGAAGATAGCGTCAATTTAGCTTTAAAAAGATTTGTCAATGATTGGAATAGTTTTGATGGCAAATTAGCCAAAGAAAGATATGCGACGACCTTGGATTTATTGGATTATTTTAGCGAAGTCACTCCTGATAGTCTTCAATATGTCCTTGCTGATTTATTTGAAAAGATTATTATTTTTGAAAATAGTATTGAAACAGGCACTTTTGAAAAAACAACGAATAATCAATATCAAGTTAACTTAGCCCTTATCACTAAAAAATATAGCATAGATAGTCTTGGGATTAAATCGGAAGTCCCTATAAATGACTGGATAGATATAGGCATTTATGGAAAAAATGAAATAGGAAAAGATACTTTAATCTATTTGAAAAAACATCAATTTGCAAAATCAGAAACATCGATTCAGCTAATAACTCCTCAAAAACCTACTAGCATTTCCATTGACCCAAAACAAAAATTGATTGATAAGGATATGGCAGATAATGAATGGATGCTTTTAATGAAGGAGTAGTAGAATTGAGTGGCATCACGGATGAGTGGCATCACGGATGAAGGTAACATAGTTTTTTGAGCTGTGAAAGTAATTGGACTGCCTGAGAATGCCTAAGTAAATACTATAATTTGCGTATAAAAAACAAAAGGAGCTATCCGAAATGCCTTCATCCGTGATAAAATTAACCCTATTTAAAAAATCCGTGGGGACATAAAATCCGTGAGGAAAAGGAACTATCCGTGCTGCCTTCATCCGTGATAAAATTAACCCTATTTAAATAATTAGTGGGGAAATAAAATTCGTGGGGGAAAAGAAAAATATCCTTGATAATAAATGAGCCCTAAAATACAAATAATGCCAAAAGACGAATCCAATGGCATTATTTGAAATTTTCAGACTGAACTGTTTAAATATCGGTTTTGGTAATAGTTCTTTTTTGAGAAACAAAGGTTCAAGGTTTTAGCAATTCACCAATTGAATCGCTAAACCTTTGAACTTATCAAGCAAACATACTAAATCTTTGCTCTGTGAGGTACTAATGGTATCTGGTAATAGGTACGGTCAGTTATTATCGGAAGTGCGAAACTTTGTTGTTATTAAAGATTAGTGTTTGGTTAAGACCATTTCGCAACCGATAACTGATAACCGTTTAGAGACTGTTCAAATAACTGTGTTTAGGCAAAATTTCAGCATTGAAAATCAAGACAGTACTGTTGACTGCCACTGCTGACTGTCTACTGTCACCGACTAAGCTAACTTTGCCATATCTCGAATCAAAATACTTCTTCTGTTGAAGTAGATTAAATCTAATCGCTTTAATTCGTTTAATACAGAAGTTACAGTTTGTCTAGACGTACCTGTAATATTTGCAATATCTTGTTGCGTTAAGCAATGCTTGAATAACATTTCAAATCCAACTCTTCGACCACGCTTTTCCGCAGATTCTTTAATGAAATCAATAATTCTTGCTCTAGCATCTTTGAATACTAAATCTTCTAATCTATTTTCTACTTCTCTCAATCTTTCGCCTACATAATTCATGATAGCGATGCATAATTGATGATTGGTAGCGATTAAACGTTGAAATTCAGTTACTTTTAACGTATATACATTCACTTCTTCGTTCATTGCGATGGCATAATCTTGTCGATTTTTTTCGCCCATCAACGGTAATTCCCCAAACATAGCCATTGGATGAAGGATGTTTTTAATCACTTCTCTGCCATCATCAGAATGACGACCAATTTTTACAATGCCTTTTACTAAAAATAGAACTTCTTTGGAAGGTTCACCAATCTTGTATATATAATCGTATTTTTTTACTTTCTTGAACTCAACAATGGATAAAAGTTGGTTCATTTCGTCCTCAGCAAGAACGCTAAACAATGGAAACTGCTTGAAGAAATCTAAACTAGTTGAATTTTTCATAACTAAAATTAAATAGGTTAAGAAAATCTCCAATTGATAATATACTACTATTACAACCGGTTTTTGATGGTATAAATGTCTGACTAAATTGTAGGTAAAAAAAGTACAAAAATTGACGTTTGTATACACTTAATTTAGAAAGATAAACCAATAAGTTGCTGATAATCAATTGAATATTGTTCCTTTTTTGCTCCGTTTGTTGACGGAAGCGGGATTAATGAATTAATTTTTTTTAAATAAAATCTGGAAATTTCATTGAATTTTACCCTGAAAACGATAAAATTCGTCAAAAAATTAAGGACATTGTATTAAAAGTATAACTCGATTTCTAGCTTAAAAGAGCGGTTTAATGCTATAAAATAGCTACTCTAGAAACTAGAAGGCGATAGTATACTTTAATACGAACATTTGAAAAAGGATTTTGTAAGCGTTTAGAATGGACAAAATGTTTAGTAGGCAGTACTGAAGGTTTAAGTTCGATGTGTAGTTAACTTTTTAGGTTAGGTTGAGCAGACTTTTTGCTGCCTGCACAAACCCTAAACCAACTGATTAGTGTTTGTTGATTGCTTTGTGCGTATGTTTATTCGAACTTAATAATCGGTTTTTGCAAACTTCATTGAGCATCAATAACAAGCAGCAAATTTTGGACGAACTTGCTTCTTATTTTTTGTGGTCAACTGCCTTTTGGACGATGACTTTTTAAAAAGTCACTTTTTTTGAAAAAATTTTCGCTATTATTTTACAGAAAGGGATTTCTTAGAATTTTTAGATGATTTCGATAACCTCATCTGTATACTAAACGACATCGTTTCTTTATAAATTATCTATTTATAGCATATTAGGATTGTTTTAACAGGTTTTGAATTTTTCTTAACTTTTCTTTTAGAAGAGGGGGTAATTATTCACCAACTGAGGCTTTTTTCTTTACTATTTAGTCATATAAGTTCATTTAGTGGGTGGCTTTAATTTGATGTAGTAAGCATTCCAAATGTGCCTTTAGGTACATTATGTCTAACATTCCGTACCTAAAGGCACGGTAAAATCAGAATAGCCCCAAATATTCTACCGAGATAAAACCCCTAAAGGGGTTAATTGGATGAATCGCCGTAATCTGTTACAATCAGAAATTTTACAATAATCCAATTGACTGTTGAACAAAAATAAGGCGGCTGTTTTCCACAGCCGCCTTATTAATATATTCGATTAGAGACTTTTCAAATAACTGTGTTTAGGCAAAATTTTAGCATTGAAAATCAAGGCTTTACTGCCTACTGCCACTGTTGACTGTCTACTGTCATCGATTAAGGAAAAATCCCCATAGCCAAATAATCACTACCCATTTTCTGGATAGCACTTACAAAAGCGGCGGTTCTTAAATCCTTTACTTTTTTCTTTTTATTCATGATTTCCCGAATTTGGTCATAAGCGGTAATCATGGTTTCTTCTAAACCTGAGCGGACTAAATCAATTTCATCTCCACCTCTGGTTAAGAAAATCTTTTCTTGCGTACCAACGGTCTTACCTGTCATTTCCTCTACTTTACTAAGCAAATTTAGGTAGGTATTTTGATTAAATCGTTTATCCATTCTACCAAAACGCATGTGTGATAAATTCTTTAACCACTCGAAATAAGAAACAGTAACCCCACCTGCATTTAAAAACAAATCAGGGATAATTACTTTTCCTTTTTTCAATAGAATCTTTTCGCCATCAGCGGTAATTGGTCCATTGGCAGCTTCTGCTATTATTTTAGCTTGAATTCTATCTGCATTTTCTATTGTAATTTGATTCTCTAAAGCAGCAGGAACTAAAATGTCACATTCGAAATCGAGTCCTTTCCATCTATCAGCCTTAAGCAATTCTGTGGTAGCACCAGGGAAACCGATAAAAGTACCGTGTTCTTTCCGATAGGCAATAATTTTATGAATATCCATGCCCTTAGGATTATAGATAGCGCCTTCTACCTCGGTTACACCGACGATTAAAGCACCCC
>JBGCFJ010000679.1:0-6180 GCA_045106885.1 Saprospiraceae bacterium | reverse complement strand
TATCTGTTTTATAAATTTCCTCTGCTGTTCGACTTAGTTGATAATTCATCGTGCAAACAAACAAAACTTTCATCTTGGGTTTCATTGATTTAGTTTATCGAAAAGTATTTATCAATTCAATCCTACCAATAATACTTTGATTCATTGCCGCCAAATCTTCGGCTAAAATCCAAAATTCTAAATGATGGTCTAAACCGACTTGTTGTACTTCATAATTTTTTAAAAAATCATCATTGACTTTAAATTTTACCACATGACCAACGCCATAAGTCGGCACATTCCAATCTCGACTAATTTGGTTAGCATAGGCCTCATTTAAAACGGGGTAAAAAATAGGCTGTCCAATTAATCTTGATGGAAAAGCTTTCCAATTAGTGGCAATGATTAAATCTAATTCCGCTTGGTTTACTGGTCGAAAAAGTATCATGACGAGTTATTTATAAAAATTAAAAAGATGCGCAGGACGGGAATTGAACCCGCATCCTCCAGCTTCATATTCTGGCACTTTACCAATTAAGCTACCTGGTATATATTAGAATTGTTATTCATAAAAAAACCGCATAGACAAGTATCTATGCGGCTTTTTTAGGGTTATTTTATCCACTACTTATCCATCATAGACTGAGCTACTTTTAATGACTTGTTCGATATGTAGTAGATGTAAAAACATTATTTTTATGGATTGAAAGCGTAAGAAATTATTCTTCAAAGTTTATAACATCAACTTATCAGAAAACGTTCCTACGCACAAAACTTTCTTTCACCTCACCAAAGTAACCGCATCATTCACGAAAGTAGTATAACCATCCAAAAAACCTATTTGCGCAGAAAATAAATACACCCCAGTCGCTACTTCCTGCCCTCTAAAATAACCATCCCATCCAAGTTGGTCAAAATTGGGAAGCCTTCCACCCAAATTATGAAACAAGTCGAAATTGCATTATATTACCTCCTAAAACAAAGAAAAATGTCAAAGAATACCTTATTCAACAATCTACTTGCCTTTCTATTTTTGCTTCCTCTTGGCATAGTAAATAGTACGGCTCAGGAATATAATACTCCGTCCTTTCGACCATTATTCAATAGCGTAGACCTCAGCGGTTGGGTGGATGTCAATACCTCTAAAAATACTTGGGCTGTTAAAGATAGTATTTTGGTTTGTACAGGCAATCCGATTGGTGTCATGCGTTCAGACCGACAATATGAAAATTTCATCTTAGAAATCGAATGGAAGCATATAGAAGCTGGCGGTAATTCAGGCATTTTTGTGTGGAGCGAAGGAACGCCTTTTGAAGGAAAAAGATTGACGAAAGCTATCGAAATTCAAATGTTGGAATTGGAATGGGCGGTACAGCATAATCGAACAGATGCTTATGTCCACGGAGAAGTATTTCCTACGATGGGCATGACGGCTGTTCCTGATAATCCAAGAGGCATTCGAAGTAAATCCATTGAGAAAAGATGTAAAGGAAAAGGAGAATGGAATAAATATGTGATTGTCTGTGTAGACGGGACGGTAAAACTATCTGTCAATGGAAAATTTGTCAATGGGCTCAGTAAATCTGAGCGGAAGAAAGGCTATTTATGTCTAGAGGCAGAAGGGGCAGAAATTCATTTTAGAAATATTAATATTATGGAACTTCCAGCAGGGGTTACGAGTCAGGCACAAACTGCTCCAGTTGTGCATTAATTCAAACTACTCCTCAATCCGATACCGAAATCCTAAATAAAACTCTCGCCCACGAGTAGGTCCCCAAACGGAAGACGTATCAAAATATTGACTAAAAGGATTCTCCCAACTTAAAATAGCTTGATTCTGACGAAAATTAAAGATATTTTCTACGCCTGTATATAATTCCACCCGCTTTAAATTATAGGTAAACTGGGCATTGACCACCGTATAAGGTTTGGAAAAATCAGGTCGCTGAAATTCAGTTGGATTCTGTTGGGTATTCGGTAAACGCTTTTGTCCGTACCAATGCAAATTGGCGTCGAAATGGTATTTTTTAGAAAGTGGTTGGTAACTAAAAGTGGATAAAATTTTATGCTTGGCGTTAAAAGGCAATTGTTGTTTTTGTCCATCAAGCATCCGATAAACATCCAAATGCGTATAGCCAACTTTCCAATTAAATTGTTCGTTAAAATGTAGTGCAACTTCGGCTTGGAAACCATTACTTACACTTTTATCACTAAAATTTTGAATGATTGCTTTTTGTGGATCCGTATCGTAATCTGGAAAAATCTGATTTTGAAAATCTGTTCGATAATAATCCAAACTTAACACACCGCCTGTAGTTAAGCCCTCAAATTTATGGGTCAAATTAACACCGTAATTCGTCGCCTTTTCTGGTGCTAAATCATCGGCAATGATAATATCTCTAGAACTGACCAATAGACCAATATTCTCACTAAATAAATTTACCGTTCGCCAACCTGTTCCGACATTTGCCCGCACTACTGTTTCTGGAGAAAAGGCATATTTTAATAGGGTTCGAGGTGTTAGTTCAAAACCAAATTGATTGTGGTCATCTCCTCTCACCCCCACCATCCAAGTCAATTTATCATCAAATAAATAGAGCGTATTTTCGGCAAAGAAACCTGGCGTTTTTTCTTTTAATTGATAAGCTCCTGCATAACTTCTAGGCAATAAATCATCCGAAAAAGCAAGCTCTTCTTCTAAATTAGAATACCGATAACTAACGCCTGTTTTTAACCTATGTTTTTCTTTATAAGTATATTCGTATTGTAAATTGCCATAAAAATAAACTTGTTCGGCATCATATTTTGTTAAACCAAAGTACGAATTTTGACTTTGCTGAAAAGCGGAAACAAAAGCAGTTAAATTATGAATATCATCCCACCTAAAACCTGTTTTAATAGATGCTTCTGGTTGATTCAATTGTACCGTTTGTCCATAAACAGTAGAACTTCCAAGGTCAGTTGCTGGATTAAAATTGCTTTGTCCGCCAACTCGTTCTTCGCTGATATATCGAAGGTTAACTTGACTATTCCAGCCCCATTCGCTTGGATTGCCATAGACCCATTTATTACCAAAAGTATAACGCGTTAATAAAGGCAAGTCCAAAAAATTATCCGCATCGCCATCCACTTTTTTAGCAGGTTGAACCGTTCCAAAAGTTGCCAAACTATGCCATTCTCCTTTCTTAAAAGCATAATTGACATTGAAATGCTTTTCCATAAAACTATTCACATAACCATTGACTAATAGTTTATCTGCTGTTCTTGGATTGATCGTTTGCACATTGATTTGCCCACTAATACTTTCATATCCCTGCAAAACACTATTCGCCCCTTTAGCAATGAAAATGTTATCTACCAAAGTTCCTGGAATGCTACTAATACCATAAGTATAAGCTAATCCTTTTATTAATGGAAATCCATCTATTAACACTTGATTATAGACACCTGATAAACCTAGAATTCGCAATTCTTTGGCATTCGTTACTACATTCGTCGTTTGTGGTGTTACCGATGATTGACCACCAAAACAACCAGCTAAATCACAACAAGCTGCTTGTCGCAAACTCGTCTGCGTAATTTGCTCACTTTTAATTGCCTTAATATTGGAAATGATAACGGCGTCTTGCTGACCAGAAACAACCACTTGATTAAGAGTATTTGTCGCTTTTAGGGTAATCGTTAATTTAGTAGCTTGGCTTAAATTGAGGTCTATCGTATCTGTGTCGTGCCCTACATAACTTACGACTAATAGATTGGTCCTTTGTTCTTTTGAGGATAGTTCAAAATAGCCGTCTGTATCTGTTACTGTGCCTAAATTAGTGCCTGACCAATATAAATTTGCACCGATTAAGGGTTCTCTATCTTGATTCATTACGCTTCCTGTAACTTGCTGAGCAGTTAGTGTTAATGGTAAAAAACCAAGAATCAGGGAAATAAATTTTATTATTTGATTCAATATATTCAATTTACAATAGGGAACAGGAAAATAAGCTTGATAATCATTACTATAGAAAATCCGTTGTCCTTTAATTATCCGTTGTAAAAAAGAAGGCAACGAATAATTAAAAGACAACGGATTTATATTATTTAATTTGCTAACAGATTAAAGCAATTTAACAATTTTAACCGATGTTTCCAGTCTCCAGACTAGAAACTGCTATCCGCAGGTCTCCTGACCTGCATTATACACTTACCTTTAACGCTTCTACAATTTCACCTTATAAGGTCGAGCCGTTTGATTGCTACAACCAGGCGTATCTTCTACTGCTGAATATATCTCCTTCTCATCCGCTACACTTGGATTAAATGTCACCGAAAAAGTAGTAGTTGCCCCTTTTTTGAGCGTTTCGCAAATACTAACACCGTTTACTTTTGCCACACTCATAGAAATCGCTTGCAAATCTCTTGCACAACCCACGCCTTTTACTTTTACTTTGATTGTTTTGGGAGCTACGGCAGTTTTTGCTGCTACTTCTGTAGTACTTGCGGTTTCATTGGTTTGTGCATAGGTAGTTGTTGCGGTTACACAAATCATAGCGATTAATACCAATAATGATTTTATAATTTTCATTGCTTCTTTTTATTAGTTCTAACTAAAATTTCAATTAAAGGTTTAGCCTATCATTCATAATAGGCCAATCATCCTTGACAAAGATAAGGGTAATTGTCCTAAAATGATACCTTTATCGACCATTCAAATTTGATTTAACTAGTTAATAACAGCTCTTACAAAAAGTAATCCGCTGCGTTTTTTAAGACCCAACGGATTATTTTCCCCAATAGATATTTGATATCATTTTAATAAAGAGGGGCAAAATGATTATTTAAAATTAGGCGGCTGTTTCCCACAGTCGCTTTGTTTCAACTTCAATTTTCCATTTAGTATTTAGCCTTCTATTCCGCCACCCGAATTAACTCCGCCGACAAATCAGGTTCGCTCGAAAAAGTATCCACAGGAAACATCGGTCGCTGAATTCGTTGATAATCTAATCGGTGCAAATCTTGGTCCACGCCACCAGGGGTCAATGCCATCAGCCACCCTTGTTGAATATCGTATAATTCAGGCACTAAATAGCCAATTTTCACAAAGACAATCCCTGCCGTTCTAATATCCAATCCTAGTTCTGTAAAGTCTTTTTCATAATGATAAGGCTTTCGTTTTTTGGTGACAATAACATGAATATTATTCACTTTGACGACCACTTCCACTTCCGCATTTTTATCCCCTTCTTTAATCGCTTCCACCGTTCCTGTTAATTGCACGGGTGGCGCATAACGGTCATCGACGGCTGCCCCAACTGGTGCAGATACTTTCCCCCCTTTGCCTACTTTTAATGCCTGTTCTATCAATTTTGGACCAGGAATAGACGCATAAATCACGGTCAAATCTGGATTAGCCGCTAAGTTTTTATCTTTTAAAATCTCCGTCAAAGTCCAAGAAACATCGCCTGCACCGCCTGCGGTTGGATTATCGCCCATATCGCTGATAAAAAAAGGACGTTTATCACTTTTAATCGCTGCAGGAATACTTTCCACCCAATCCACCGTTGGCGCAATAAATTCAAAATCGTCTTTGGCTGCCCAAAATGCTTCGGCTAATGTTTCTGCCGCCTTCGCCACTTCCGCTTTATCATCACCAACTGCCATGACAACCCCATGATTCCGAGGTTCGTCTGCCCAAGGATAGCCCATCCAAATAGCGGCATCAATCACGCCTGCTTGTTCCGTCAAAGGTGGTATTTTGGCGTAGAGGCTTTTCCCCGGTTCGACTCTAGTACTCGTCTTTTCCCCTGGTAATAAAATCGGTACTTTGATGCGGGCTTTATATTTGGGTTTTCCTTTGCCATTCGCCAATCTGTCCACCAAATTAACCACCGCTCTTTTCTTAGATTCCATCGCATCTTCATGTGGCGCCATCCGATAACAAGTGATTAAATCGGTCTTCGCAGCCAATCTTTCCGATACATTTCCATGTAAATCCATCGACGTAGAAATCAAGGTGTTATTTCCCACCACTTCCCGAATTCTAGTAATCATATCGCCTTCGGGGTCGTCTAATCCTTCTACACTCATCGCCCCGTGAATGTCCAGAAACAAACCATCATAAGGCAAGTTTTCTTGTAATAATTTGAGTGTTTTGCCTAATAAGGATTTGTATGCTTCTTTGGTGACTATTCCCCCAGGTAAGGCATGTCCTCT
>JBGCFJ010000678.1:0-2243 GCA_045106885.1 Saprospiraceae bacterium | reverse complement strand
GTTAGGCTTAAGGTTGAAGTTCTGATTTTTTGATTGGAAGTTTCGTCTAATTTGGGAGTCATGACTAGTTCTCCGCCTTCGGAGCTGGTTAATAGGGAATATCTATTTTCAATATGACTTCCGACATAGCCGGGAGGACTTACATTGCTGGTACATTCTAGCCACATGTCTTCGCTGGGCACATAAAGAATCATGTGATTGCCAAAGAGATTTGGAAATTCCGGTAAGACCAATCCTTTTCGATCTGAGGAGCTGTAGATAATCGCAGCCTTGGATGGAATATCAACTTGCTCCGCCAATTGAGCAAGGGTTAAATCTACAGATTGATAAGGCAAAGTGCAAAAAATAATTAGCCAGAATATAGCACTTTTTTTACTTTACTAGGATTTATGGTAATGAACCACTTTCCAATAACGCTGTCCAGCCTATCTATTGCTTTTTCATGCAACTTCATAGCTTTGTTAGAAAGTTTCTTACCATTTTCGTAAATTCCATCCCATAGTTTTATCGAAGCTTTCTTTCCTGCCCAGACAAAAGTATTGGCAAAATT
Source organism: Saprospiraceae bacterium (assembly GCA_045106885.1). Lineage (GTDB taxonomy): Bacteria > Bacteroidota > Bacteroidia > Chitinophagales > Saprospiraceae > JAFMDF01. The sequence continues at coordinate 1,693 of JBGCFJ010000678.1, read as the reverse complement.
AAGGACGGTTTGTCTAGTATCAAGAATGTCGGCATTCCAATGTTGCTCTAAGCCACCCCATACTCTTTCAACAGGATTATATTTACTATGATATGGTGGATAATATACTAGCTTGACTATTATATTATTTTCTTTAGCAAACTCACATATTCTCTTAATAAACTGCGTCCTTCTGCTATGGCATTCTGGTCCATTATCCGCATTCAATACAAGGGTATGTATATGGCTAAAACGCTCTTTATGAATACGCCAAAAATCAGATAACACATCAACTATGAAGTCTGCTGTCACCTTAGATTCTGTAAAATATAGACTGGTTTGTTGGAATTCAGGAAGATAAAACCCAAAAGGAGTTATATATTCCGCTCCAAAATCATGGTCTAAGGCTTCCATTTTTGACCAATTCTTGCCGCCTCTGGAAAAATTACCGATTGCTACCCTGTTTTTTGCATCATATGATATGCGTAAAATGCCTTCGTCCATTTCCGCTTGTTTATGCTCTTTATCTAATTGGTTAAAAATGGCATCTGTTTCTTTAATTTTTTTTTTGGTTTTGTTTTCGCTACTTTTCTTCGTTTATATCCTAAATCTTTCATCACATTACCTATTGTTGATTTACTTGGTAATTCTTCTGATTTATAGCCCTGTTTGATTAATTGCTCTCTCACTACTTTAGGACTTAGACGAGTGTATAATCGGGTACTTTTAAACTGTGGATCTGTTTGACTTGCTCCATCTACTATCTTTTTTATCTCTGACACTAGAGAGGGATTCGTTACGGATAATGGCTTTCTCCCTCTTTCATTAAATTTATCTTTTTGCGCTACGCCACTCTCTATTTCTCTTATACCTTTACGAAGGGTTTGTCTGCTGATTTTTAAATGCTCTGATACTAAAACCCTGCCGCCTCTTCCTATATCTAATGCCAGTTGCCCTAAAAACATTCTCCGCATACTTCCTTCCATATTTTTCGAGGCAAGTTGCAAACTCGGTAATAAAATTAAAAAATTATCCTTTGTTAGTTCCATTTCGCAAAAATAATAACAAATGACTATTTATTTCTTACTCTTTGCCTAACTTCTTTTTTAAAGCACGCCCTTTTTCTGTGACTTGATACATTTCTACCATAGAATTTTTAATGACCAAATCATCCAAAGGTAAAACATCCATTCGTTTCAAAGTAAACATCAAAATCATTTCGACTGTCCATTGACCGACGCCTTTGATTTGGGTTAATTGTTCGATAATCGTTTCATCATTTTCTGTAGACCAATCTTTTTCAATTAATTGATTTTCTAGAAAAAAGTCAGCTACGTTTTTAACATAACCTGCTTTTTGACGAGATAGACCCGCTGCTCTTAACGCTTCAGGGGTAAGTTTTTGAATCCGTTGTGGATCAGGAAAACTATTATCAAATAAGGCTAAAAAACGTTGATGAATAGTCCCTGCCGCTTTGCCTGATAGTTGCTGAAAAACGATTGATCGAATTAATGCTTCATAGACCGTTTTTTGTGCTGTTCTTTCTTTTAGAATGATATGCTTGATAAGTGGTTGTAGAATCAGGTCTTTAGATAAATGTTTTTTAATTTCGGTAAGCATATAAAAGGAATAGGTTTAGAGCAAAAATGATTAGGGGTAAACTTACGGAAGAAAAGAAGGAAAGTGAAAGGTTATAAACAATCGAGTAGGAGAA
>JBGCFJ010000677.1:0-7058 GCA_045106885.1 Saprospiraceae bacterium | reverse complement strand
GTAAAGCCTTGATTTTTAATGCTGTAATTTTTCCTAAATATTGACCGAAAAAAGATTGCTATATCGTGCCGAAGCTACGCTCCTTAAAGGAAAAATGGACATTCAGCAATTCCTACAGACCGTTTCGAAGCTACGCTCCTTGGTTTTTTACTAAATGAGCAGCGCTCTGCCCCCGTCTGTAGCAGGGGTGATTGGTTCTAAAAAATGGAGACTGCTGGTGAGGACATTTTGTCCGCAACCTCTATCCTGCTCGCCTCTGGCGAGCGTTTTATGCACTAATACTCGCCAGAGGCGAGCTAATATAGGTTGCGGACTGCAAGTCCTCACCAGCATGATTCGAAAATTAATAGAACCAATCACCCCTGCCGTCTGTAGGAGTAATTAACCCAAAATTCCTTTAAGGAGCGTAGCAAAAAAAAAAAAAAAAATAAATTGAAATCTTTTTGCGGTCAATATGCCTAAACACAGTTATTTGAACAGCCTCTCCAAGAAATTACTTCTATCTACTTCCCTCCATCTAACACTTCTTTTAAAGCATTTAATTCGACCCAGCGACCTTGGGCGGCTAAAGAAGATTGTGCAGGCCAAGTACCAGGGTCATGCATTTTAAAACGGTCTCCTGCTGCCACTAATATCGCTTTGACTGCATCTGGAGTGGTCGTAGCTAAAGTAACATAGCTATAGATGCCTGCCCCTTTCAATATTTCTTCAATTTTAGGACCAATTCCTTCTACTACTTTTAAATCATCTTCTGGCTCATAGTGGAATTTAATTTTCCAATGCTTTAATACCCCATTATTAGAAGCGTGCATATTTTGTACCTTTAAAGTCCATATTCCTTCTGTTTTTTCACCAACTAGTCCTGCTAATGGAGTACCAGCATATTTAGCCTTTAAATGATTTTGAGAACCACCAGCTCGATTATGCAATAATACTTCTGTACCAGCAGGAGAAACAATGGAAACCACCAAGTCTCCAATTAAAGGATGTTTGATTTCTACCTCTAACATGGTTTCCATGATTCTACCACTAAATCTACAATTCTGCGTACTTGTTAATACTTGTTCGCTGGCTAAATCTGGAATAAATATTTCTGCGGTATGATTATTATAAGTATCACAATCCACTTCTAAACCCCAAGAATCTAAAGTTCCATTATCTTTTGTGGCATTATCTGTAGCAGTTAAAGTCCATTCACCTTTAGCGGATTCACCTATTAGACTTGCTAATACATCTCCTGAAAATGTATTGTTTAAATCGTCTGCTGCCCCACCTGCTCTATCTCTTAACACGACTTCTTTTCCAGAAGGAGCGGTAATTTTTAAAGAAATATCTCCAATATAAGGGTGCGTAATATTGGCACTAACTTTAATGTCTTTTACATTACCACTACGGTCAACAGTAATAGCATTAGAGATACTTCCCTGATCAGGGATAGCAGCGTTGATTTTACTTTCTTTAATTAAGGTGAACATATATGCTGTTTTTAAAGTATAAAAGTTTTGTTAAAAAGTAGGGTATTTATTTTATCTTAAGATTATTCAGTTAACTGTATTTTTGCAAAATTTGGATATTGGTAACCACGGTCAGCCTGTACTGCCCACTGCCACTGCCCACTGCCACTGCCTACTGCCACTGCCACTGCCCACTGCCCTTATATCCTACCACCATCTAACTTTTCCTGCCATTCTCTTAATTCATCCCAATTGCCGTCTGCTGCCAATTCTGCTTGTAAAGGCCAAGTAGTTGGGTCATGAACTCTGAATCTTGGTCCAGCATCACTCAACAAATCTCTAATATCACTAACAGATAATTCTGATAATTGACGGAAGGTATAAATACGGTTTTTATAAAATAAAGCCTCAATTTTAGGGCCTATTCCTTCTATTACTATTAGATTGTCACGGTCTTCATAAGCGTAAGTGACTACTTCTGTATCTGGGAATATTTCTTCGGTTTCAATCGTTATCTTCGTTTCCGAATTACCATTACCGTTTCCGTTTCCGTTGCCATTCTCTTTGTTCATCCCTGCAAGAAATTCATCCGTTAAAACATAATTGTCTGCGGTAGGTGTTTCTGTTGTTGCTGCAATATCTGTTTTAGTGAAATCTTCTTCGGTAATATCTTTAGCTTCTAATTCATCTATTAATGCCCATTCAGGGTCATTATCCCCTATGTTTTCATAAGTCTTTTCCGTAATTTCTTCTGACGCTAGATTGATTTCTTGTCTAGTGTCTTCAAAAGCTTTTAAAGATTCTGGAGATACTTCTCTGTGGGTTTCATCTGTGGTAATTCGTTGACGGTAAGTTTCCATAGGAACTTCTCGAATTACTTCTCTTACTACTTCCACTTCTACTTCTTTGATAACTTCTTTAATGATTTCTACGGGGACTTCTTTAATGACTTCAATTTCTACTTCCTTAATCACTTCTTTGGTGATTTCAATCGGCACTTCTTTGATTATTTCTATTTCTCGAATTACCTCTACTGGTACTTCAACTATTTTCTCTACTTCTATTTCTACTTCTACTTCCTTAATCACCTCTTTAGTAATTTCAATAGGTACTTCAATCAGCTTTTCAACTTCAATTAATTTTTCGACCTCTACCAGTTTTTCGACTTCCACTTCCCTAATCACTTCAACTAATTTTTCGACCTCTACCTCCTTAATTACTTCTATAGGTACTTCTACAATTCTCTCTACCTCCACTAGTTTTTCGACTTCCACTTCTTTGATGACTTCTACGATTCGTTCCACTTCTTTTTCAATTTCTACAATCTTTTCTACTTCTACAGGAATCTCAATTCTATTTTCAATTTCTACTTCTTTGATGATTTCCTTTATCACTTCGACTTCTTTTTCCACTTCTACGATTCGTTCCACTTCTATCTCCTTAATTATTTCTACAGGAACTTCTACAATCTTTTCTATCTCCACCAATTTTTCGACCTCTACCTCCTTAATTACCTCTACAATTCGCTCGACTTCTTTTTCGATTTCTACAATTTTTTCGACTTCTACTGGTATTTCAATTCGTTTTTCAATTTCAATTTCCTTAATGACTTCGACTGGTACTTCTACGATTCGTTCTACTTCTTTTTCGACTTCTACAATTCTCTCAATTTCTACTAGTTTTTCGACCTCTACCTCCTTGATAATTTCAGTTGGTATTTTTTGGAAAGCCAGTCCTTCAATTTCTTTAACCACGCCAACTGGTACTTGTACTAGTTTTTGGACTTCTACTTCCTTAATTACCTCTACAGGAACTTCTAAAATCTTTTCAACTTCTACTTCCTTGATAATCTCGACTTCTTTTTCGATTTCTACAATTTTCTCAACTTCTACTTCTTTGATAACTTCAGTAGGTATTTTTTGGAAAGCCAATCCTTCAATTTCTTTAACGACTCCAACTGGTACTTGTACTAGTTTTTCTACTTCTACTTCCCTAATCACTTCTATCTCTACAGGTACTTCTACAATCTTTTCTAAGACTACTTCTTTGATGATTTCTATCTCTACTGGAACTTCTACAATTTTCTCAACTTCTACTTCTTTGATAATTTCAGTAGGTATTTTTTGGAAAGCTAATCCCTCAATTTCTTTAATTACTCCAACAGGTATTTTTACCAATTTTTCTACTTCTACCTCTTTAATGACTTCTATTTCCTTAATGACTTCTACTAACTTTTCTATTTCCACTTCTTTGATAACTTCTACTTCTTTTTCAACTTGTACAATTTTCTCGACTTCTACTTCTTTGATAATTTCAGTTGGTATTTTTTGGAAGGCCAATCCTTCAATCTCTTTAACTACACCAACAGGTACTTGTACAATTTTCTCCACTTCTACCTCTACGATTTTCTCCACTTCGACTTCCTTAATGACTTCTACTAATTTCTCGATTTCGACTTCTTTAATGACCTCTTTCTCTACCTCTACGATTTTCTCCACTTCGACTTCTTTAATGACTTCTACTAACTTTTCGATTTCGACTTCTTTAATGACCTCTTTCTCGACTTCTACAATTTTTTCAACTTCCACAATCTTCTCGACTTCTACCTCTTTAATAAATTCTACAGGTACTTCTACTTCCTTAATTACTTCTTTGATGACTTCTCTAATTTCTACCTTATCTCCATCTAAAAAAGAAAGTGTTTGACTAGGAACTGGGTTGGCTTCTAATGTTTTTAATTTGGTAGAAATGGATTGATTTTTTAACTTATATTCCCCTATTTCTCCTTCTGTTCTTAATTTATAAGAACTGTACTGACTTTCTAAGTCAAGATAATTGGACTTAGTTGAAGCATAATCTTTTGTTAGCTTTTTATTATTTCTTTCTAATTCATCAAAGTTATCTTGACGCAAATACCAGCCAATAGCCCCACCAATTAAAGCAGTCAACAAACCAGTTAATAAGGGAAATAAATTACACGCAATCCAAGTAAGCATAACTGAAAATGATTTTGGGAAAACGAAAAAGAAGGGAGTTGATACTGCATTTTTACTGCTAACTGCTTGCTTTTCGTTTTCTTATAGGTTAATCCGTGGTCAAACGGAAATTCTTTTAATATTGTAGGTTTAGTTGGGGGAGAAACAAATTTATTCTAAGGTAATTTCTACTCGTCTATTTAAGGCTTTACCTTCTTCGGTTTCATTAGATGCAATTGGTTCATCTGGTCCTATCCCTTCATTTCTAATTTGTCGTTTAGGAATGCCTTGCTCAATCATGAAATTTCTTACAAATTCAGAACGCTTTCTACTCAGCCGCATATTCCAAGCGTCTTTTCCTGCGGAATCTGTATGACCAGTGACTTCGGCTTTAGCACTTGGGTTTGCTGCTAAATAAATTTTTAGACTATTTAAATAATTACGCTGTTTCGATGTCAAATTAATTTCTTGTTCGTTGGACTCAAAATAAAGTGTAATCTTGTCACTTCTTAAAGCTGCTTCTCCTAAAATTTCTGGTTCTGTGGCTACTTCTAAATCTTTGAACATATAATCAAAGCCACCAGCTAACATATTTTTATAATCTTGTAGGTCTCTTTGTTCACTAGCTTCTAGTACAATCCTATCTGCTGGAGCACCCATACCCACTAAGAGTTCCTTGATTTGTTCGGCTCTTGCAATACCTAAATCTGAAGCATCTGTACAACTATTCGTTTCCCCATTTTCATATAGCCCTGTTAAGACTAATACTCTTTTGGTATTATTTTCTAAATGTTGTACGGTTTTAGTAAATACATTTCGTAAATCCGTGGAAAGCGGTGTTACATATTCACAAGAACCATTGGCAAATAATAAATTATCTGCGGTGGCTGTTGAAAAATTTAAATCTTTATCTTTAAAGCCAAAAGATAAACTAGCAGCATTAGTTGTGGGTACAGCGGCGGCTGCGGTTTGGCAATCAGGACAAGTAGCGTTATGGCACACGCTCAGGCCTAATAACCAAAAAAATAACACAGCGGATAAGATAAGCACTTCTGGTCTAGAACTCATTATTAGTGTTTATTGTTTGATTTACCAAGAAATAAAATTAGAAATATACGAACTAAATAGGAATGCAACTTGCGGACAAGGAGAGCCTCTTTCTCATAGAAAAGATGTGTAGTTTTGTAAGTTCGTTTACTCATAAGTTTGACTGTCTTTATAATTTAATTATGGATAAAGAACTAAAAGTATAAATTAGTTTTTTATCGCTTTTAAAGTACAGACTGTGTAAGTTTCTTGCCCTAAATATATAGATTTATTAGAAAAGAAAAAGGATACGCTCCTATTTTTTTAAAACAAAGCTAAATTTCACCTCTTTTTTATTAGAATCGACCAGCTATTCTTATTTTGCTGCCATTAATTTATTAAATTCTTTACGCTGTTATTTATGACAAAAATTGTTGACCTCTCTAAATCAATACAATATAATAAAAACGACCCTTGGTTTATGAAGGTGAAAATCAAGCATAAATCTCACAAAAAGGGAGGTTGGCTCATTCGTTTTTTGGGATTACCATTCAAACTTTTTCCACCTAATTTTATTGGTTGGGCAGATGACACTATTCAAAAAATGGGCGTGCATTCTACCACCCATATTGATGCGCCTTGGCATTATTCGCCGACGGTCAATGGAGAACGTGCCAAAACAATTGAGGAAGTCCCGTTAGAATGGTGTTATGGAAATGGAATTGTAATCAATATGGCACATAAAGCAGACTTTGACCCAATTACAGTAGCGGATATTCAAGGCGATTTGGTAAGAAATAATTTGACCTTAACCTCAGGTGACATCGTTTTGATTCGGACAGACCGAGATAAATGGATGGGTACAAAAGAATTTCCTGACAAAGGAACGGGGATGAGCGCCGAAGCGACAGAATGGTTAATCGACCAAGGCATCAAAGTTATGGGGATTGACCAGTGGGGCTGGGATTTACCACTTCGATATCAAGTAGCACAAGCTAAAAAACATAAAGACCCATCTGCTTTTTGGGCAGCTCATTTGGTCGGACAACATAAGGAATATTGTCACATTGAGCAATTAACGAATCTAAAGGCATTGCCTCCAAGTGGTTTTAAAGTAGCCGTTTTTCCTTTGAAAATTGTGGGCGCTTCTGCGGCACCTGCTCGAGTAGTGGCTATCTTCGAGGAGTGAGTACATAAGTTTTATAAGGTGATGAGTTAATGAGGTTGTCGACAGTAGGCAGTTAGCAGTGGCAGTAGGCAAGTACAGGCTGACCACTAATGGTGTTTGTATCGTACGTAACCGCCAAATTTATTTGGCTGGTTCAGTCATTAAGTAGAATCAACCAAATGAATTTAACGATTACGAATCACTCGTCATTTCAAACATGACAGACTACTAGGACAGTATCTGGGAATGCACAATAGGGAGGATTACAAGCATAATCCAAACCAAGTGGTAAGCCTAAGTAGTCCGTCAAGATGATAGTGTCGGGTTGTATTTGGATGAATTTTGAAGTTGTACTAGGCAAAAAACGCAGACATAGCCTTTGCTATGGCGAGTATTTTTAACGACGTACAGCTTTAAAAGTCGCCAAATTACCCG
>JBGCFJ010000676.1:0-1769 GCA_045106885.1 Saprospiraceae bacterium | reverse complement strand
TACCTATGAATATAAGAACATGGATAATGTTTTAATACCTAAAGACCTTTGGGACAAAGACCCTGATAGTTTTTTGGAGAAGGCTAACCTCTCTCATTTAAAAGATGTCAAAGCAAGAATAGCCGAGTATAAAAAGGTATTACATCATCATTATCAAAATACCAATGATAATATTTTGGCAGGAAATAATAAATTCTTCCAAAAAAGTAAAAGTGGTAAATATCGCATCATTACGCCAAAAGTAGAAAAAGAAGAACAAGATATATCCTTGTTTCCTGGTGTTGCTGCCATTCCATTAAGCGAGATACTTTCAACGGTTGATGCGACCACTAATTTCGTGGATCATTTTAAACATTTACAACCATTGTATCGAAAAAAAAGACCTGACAAGTCTTTATTTTTTGCGGGCATTACGGCTTTTGGGTGCAATCTCGGTATTCCAACGATGGCTAAAGCTGCCTCAAAAGTTCGCTCTAGTCAATTGGAAAATACAACTAACTGGTACTTTAACCTAGCAAATATTAACAAAGCCAATGATGCTATTTCTAATTTTACAGCTAAACTACCCCTTGCCAATTTGTATTTGAAAAAAGAAGGAGAATTAAGAACATCATCGGATGGACAAAAAATACGACTCATCTCTGAAAACACTATTTTCGCTGATTACTCTGCCAAATATTATCGGAAAGGTAGAGGTATCGTTGGGTATACTTTTGTCGATGAACGATGCATTCCCTTTTACTCGGTTATTATAGATGCATCTGTTAGAGAGGCTATTTTTGTTTTGGACGGGCTTCTGCACAATGATACTATCAAATCAACCATGCATACAACTGACACCCACGGCTACACAGAGGCTTTGTTTGGTCTAACGGATTTGCTAAACTTTGGATTCTGCCCAAATATTGCTAAAATATTAAGACAACATATTTACACTTTCAAGGAACATCCGATTAGTGAGTACAAGCAAAAAGGATATTTGGTATTACCAAAAGGCTACATTAATGAGGAATTGATTGAAGAAAATTGGAACGAAATATTGCGTATTATTACCTCTTTAAAATTAAAGTATTGCACCGCCTCACAACTATTTAGTCGATTCAATTCTTACTCCAAACAACACCCACTTTACGCTGCATTAAAAGAATATGGTCGAATGGCCAAAACACTTCATGTTTTAAGATTTACAGATGATTTAGAAATGCGGCAGGATAGTCGCAAGAGTGGAAATGCGATAGAATCCAGTAACCGTTTTTCTTCTGCCATCTTCTTTGCCAATGGAGGAGAAATGATTTACCTAACCAGAACGGAGCAGCAAATAGCTGATGCTTGTAAGAATTTAATTAAGAACGCCATTGTCTGCTGGAATTATTTATACCTGACTCGAAAGATACAGCAGCAACAAAATCCAATAAAAAGGGAAGAATTAGTCACTATGGCTAAAAAGAAAACAATGAATGCTTGGAGACATGCTCACCTGTCTGGAAACTATGATTTTTCGGACGAAAACCTAGCGGATTCCTTCGATTTGCTTTACTCCAGAAATTACGACCTAAATTTAAGCTGATTTCTGGAAAAGAAAAATCATTGTTAAGTTATGTCTATCAGTTAGTTATAGAAAAAGTCGGTCGGGTAGGTGGGGAAGATTCCTCCTCCTTTCCCCCCTCAGAACCCAGCGAGCACGATTTCCATGCACTAGGCTCAAGCAAATCCTGATGCTCTTTTGGGAACATCGCCATCAAATTGACTATTCCAAAAGTGTACTTGTC
>JBGCFJ010000675.1:0-6956 GCA_045106885.1 Saprospiraceae bacterium | reverse complement strand
CTTACCCTTATTCGACCGATATGACGGTCAATCCAATGACCTACGCTTCTTTATCTAGTAGTGAGATAAGAGTACCGCATGGTGTAGGGGCTGTTTGGGCAACGATGCTATGGGATTTGACTTGGGCAATGATTGACAAATATGGTTTAGATGCTGATTTATATAATGGAACAGGAGGGAATAATCGAACTATGGGGTTAATCGTTGAAAGTTTGAAATTACAAGCTTGTTCTCCTGGTTTTGTAGATGGTAGAGATGCTATTTTAGCAGCAGACCGGCTATTATATGGAGGAGATAATCAATGTTTAATCTGGGAAGTTTTTGCTCGTAGAGGTCTCGGTTATAGTGCCAATCAAGGTAGTACTTCCAGTAAATCAGACGGAATAGCAGCCTTTGATATGCCCCCTTCTTGCACCATTTCTTTGGTCAAAACAGCAGATAGAACAACGGCAGCACTTGGAGATACGGTTACTTATACGCTAAATGCGGTTAACCAGCAAAATAACACCTTAGATAGTTTAGTTTTCACAGATTTCTTGCCTGCTACCCTAGCATTTATTTCTGCTTCTGATAATGGTCAAGCCACGAATCAAATTGTTACTTGGCCAGCTATTACTTTGAATGCTGGAGAAAGTGCAACAAGAACTATTGTCGCTCGAATTAATTCAGAACTGATTGAACCAGACCCGCTTTTTGTAGATGATTTAGAAGATGAAATTACTAATTGGGAAGTAACCAATGATGGTGGAACTGCTACTTGGATTCATCAAAACACAAAAGCTAATTCTGGTACTCATGCCTTCCATTCGCCTGGCGCACAACCAAATAGTTATGCCAACCTAACCAGTAGTACTTCTTTTGGATTGACAGAAAATAGTGAACTTATTTTTCATCATTATTATGATATAGAATCTGAATGGGATGCTGGAGTGGTACAAATATCTACCGATAATGGCGCGGAGGGGGAAGATATAGGAAGTAGAAGGACCCAAAATGGATATACAGGCGCAACCTTTTATGGCTTTAGTGGTTTTCATGGCGCTTCTATGGGTTGGGTAGAAACCAAAATAGATTTGTCTGATTTTGCTTTTCGAAAGGTGTTAATTCGATTTCAAATGCGCTATGATGAAAGTGTTTTTGAAGAAGGTTGGTTTATAGACGATATAACCGTTACCAATATAGGTTTATCCGCAGTAAATAACGCACAAATTGGAAATAAGGACATTACCACTACAGCTAGTGTAAATAGAGCGACCGCAATTAATTTTGTGTCTCATAATTGTTTTAATTCTTTTAATTCGAATTTTAATGCTACTATTACGCCTAACGAGTATCGTTTTGCAGAAGATTTAGCTGTTTCTGGAGTTGTTAAAAGTGGTGATAAAGTTGGATTTTATTCAGGTATTTCTGTTACCCTTTTACCTGGTTTTGCTGCAGCAAATGGTAGCGATGTTATTATTGCTATTGAAGCTTGTAAGGACATTAATTCTTCTAAATTAACAGTCCCCGATTCCATAATTACTACTGCAAGGACAAACACTCGGATAAATTTAAATCAATCTGTTCTTGAAAATAAATTAACGGTTCGACCCAATCCTTTCTCAGAACAAGCAATTATTGATTATCATTTGGCAGCCCCAGGCAATCTTTGGATTGGGTTGCATGATATTACAGGAAAAGTAGTAAAAGTTTTATATCATCAAACAGATTCAGCAGTAGGTGATTACCAACTATTATTAGACCGTGAGGATTTAGAAAATGGTGCTTATTGGTTGACCATGCGTACACAAAATGACCTATTGACTAAGAAATTGTTTTTGATTCGTCACTAAGTATAGGGGAACTTTAGTTCCCCGAAAACGCTGAAAGCATAAACAAAACAAAAAGCCCTATTCAACTTTAAAAAGTTGAATAGGGCTTTTGTTTATAATTTACTTCGAGGAACTAAAGTTCCCCTATACTCAAAAAAAAAGCCGTACTTAAAGTACGGCTCATTTAACAAATTATAATCCCATGAACATATCCAAAATTAATTCTTTAGTTTTCTATTTGGTCGTTATATTTTAAAAGTAAATTTTATCTAGTTGAGTAATTTTAGTTCCCGTCAAATCTTTCTTTGAAAGTATGAATGTTAGCAAAGCATTCTAAATCCCACTAAAGAGTGCTTTGCCAACTTCAAATCCCATGAACATATCCTAAAATTATTAGCTAATCTATTATTAGCTTTTGCGTTAATTACTTAAAACACTACAAAGATACGGGTGAAGTAGAGTTATTAAAAGTACAAAAATAAGCTTTTGTGAATAAAAAAATAAAATAATTTATCACCCAAACAACTAATAACCAATGTATTAAAACTAATTAATGTATATTTTTGTGAAAATAAGTCGTTTTTTAAAATTATTTTTCATCAAAAAAATAGCATAAAATAAACTTGACTAGTCCATTTATCCTGTTTTTGCCTTTTAAAACCATATCTATAAATCCTATTTGTTCTTTGGTATGTGTGAATAAACGATTCCAGAGGCTGAAGTATAGTTGCCCCTCAAAAAAAAGAACCATGAAACGAGTCGACGAGCAAGAATGTAAATTTGGAAAATAAAAATAAGACAAATCCGAAACGAAAAAAGGCAGAACAAATAGTCCTGCCTTTTTCCTAGCTATAAATTAATGTGAGTAAATACTTATTCTCTGCTTATTAAAAACAGCCATCTGTCTTACTTCACGAGACTGTTGGGTAAATCTCAAAATGTCGCATTAAAATTCATTGGACCTTAAAAGTAGCTTAGACGGCTGGTCTGAGTAGCCTTAGCATACCTACTCAGACCAGCCGTCTAAGCTACGAACGACAATTTTAGATGCGCCCAGACTGTTCAAATAACTGTGTTTAGGCAAAATTTCAGTATTGAAAATCAAGGCTTTACGCAGGCTGACCGCTAATGGTGTTTGTATCGTACGTAACCGCCAAATTTATTGGAACTGTAAATTATCCGTTGACTTATAACCACGAAGTGGTTGAACTCGAATAGCCCCGAATAACAATTCGGGGGGAATGACGATTAATACCCCAAACGACCTAACGCTGGAGGCGTTGAACGTGAAAAATATAGTAGATTCACGTTCAATCCTTTCAGAATTGGGAGACTCTGGACGTTTTCTCTGTCACCGCATTGCATCCCGATTAAAATACGGGACAAGTTACGGTGCTAATCATGTTGAATCCCATTCGGGATTCCTAAATCAACCGATAATTTACAGTTCCAATAAATTTGGTGGTTACGAAACGCATTAACGGTCAGCCTGTACTGCCTACTGCCACTGCTGACTGTCTACTGTCTTACTTCACTTTAAATACATAAGTAATAGTACCACATTGTTTATCCACTCCGCCTTTAGAAAACTTATAAGACCGAGCATTTTTCTTCGCAATACGGACTAATTGACTATCTGTAGTGGTTGAGCCTCTTTGGGTGAAATCTGCTGAGACTACCTTTCCCGTTGGGTCTACACAAACCTTTACGACCACTTTTCCTGGCTTATTAAAATCATCATTGATTTTAGGCGAATTCAATATACCACGACCTCTCAATCCTCCACCGACACTACTACCTGCACCAGCACTCACTCCATCTAAAATATTAGAATTTGGGTCACCATTCGGGTCACCTTGATTCCCTGCCGTCCCTGTATTTCCTTTTCCTGGACCATTTCCACCACCTAATCCGCCAATTAAGTCGGCTGCTTCTGCTCTAGCATCTGCTTCTGCTTTAGCTTTCGCTGCTGCGGCTGCTTCCGCTTTCCTTCTAGCTTCGTCTGCTTTTCGCTTAGCTTCTGCTTCTGCGGCTGCTTTTTTACGAGCATCATCCTGTGCCTTTTTACGCTTGGCATCTGCTTCCGCTTTTTTCTTTCGCTCAGCATCCTGTTGATCCTTCTTTTTCTTTTCTGCTTCTAATTTTCTTTCTTTTTCTTCTTCCTTTTTCTTTCGCTCTTCCTCTTTTTGCAAAGCAATTTCCTTAGAATTATCATCGGTAATGATTTCTTTAGGCGGAGTATCTTCTACTACTGGTTCAGGAATAGGTTCTGGTTCAGGAGGCGTTGGCTCTGGCTCAGGTTCTGGCGGAGGAGGAGGTGTTGGTTCTGGTTTAGTAGGAGGTGCAGGTTCTGCTTTAGCAGGCGGTGCATTTTCTTCTCCTTGCCCAACGTCAGGCATACCTAAGTTGACCAAAATACCTTCTTGTCCAGGAGGAGGTGTTGGAAAAGTTAGCAAAGGCAATAAAGCCAATATTAAAAAGAGTATATGTAAAAATAAACTGGTATAAAATCCTTTTCGTTTATTTTTTGCTTCTATTTCATCTATAATTATCTCTGCCATGATTTAGTTGATTGGTTGATGACTATTGGTGCACGGTGAACGGTTTATGGTTCACGGTCGGGTATATCAAATTGAAAAGCTAATTTTTAACATTTTCAATTTTAAACAGTCACGTAATTAATAATCTAAGTTGTGGACATGCTAAATGGCTATATTATTTTATTGTTGTAGCGATGGATATCCTTAAGTCAATATTTTTTAACCCCACTGACAATATAACCATTTTAAAAAATTTCAGCTTTCTCCACAACTTGGGTTAATAGTTGATTGGTTAAATGCACAAATCAACTACTTTATACACCTATTAGATGCTAGAAATTCCCTCATTACATAAGGGATAACCAATTTTTAGTTTTCTTTAACTTTTAGGTCAAAACTGTAATACTGCAAACTGCCTACTGTAAAGCTGCTGCTATTTCTCTGCTGCCAAAATCGTATTCACATGGTATTTTAACGCCAAATCCATGACCGTCACCACATGTTCTACGCCTGTCTTTTTATTCCATTCTAAAACAATATTGGCATTCTTCCCTTTTTTTCTAGACAAACTAGCCATCGCTTTATCCAAACCGCTTACACTTACTTTCTTACCGTCCACATATAATCTACCTGTACTACCCACTCGAACTTTGGTAATTTTAGACCGAGATGGCGTACTGACTTTGGAACTACTCGGTAGCTTCAAATTAATCGCATTTGGATTAATTAAAGAAGATGTCAACATAAAAAAGATTAATAGCAAGAAAATAATATCCGTCAAAGATGACATATTAAACTCTGCACTTACCTTACTTTTTTTCTTTAAACCCATGATATTAGTCATTGAGTCATTAGTCATTAGTCATTGAGTCTTAGCGTTTTCCACTAATGACTAATGACCAATGACCAATGACTAGTTTTACTCTTTATTCGGCCTAGTCGCTAAAATAGCCTTCATTTTTAATTTATTCGCAATTGACATCATCTCTACGACTCGGTCAAAAGGCACGCCAACTTCTGCTACAATAGTTAAGGTAGCGCCCGCTTCATTGCCCATACTTTGCTTGGTGCGACTAATTGCTCCTCTCAAAGCCCCTTTTGGGGTAGGTTTTCCGTTGACAGAATATTTACCATTAGCTTCTGCGGTCACGACGATATTAGTAGGCGCCATGGTTTGAGAATCAGAAACAGGTAAATCAAATTGGTCAAATTTAACCAAAGAAGATGTCAACATAAAAAAGATGAGCAACAGAAAAATAATATCCGTCAAAGACGACATACTAAATTCTGCACTGACTTTAGAACGTTTTTTTAAACCCATGATTATAGTCATTGGGTCATTGGTCATTGGTTATTCAATCATTGGGATGCTCCACTAATGACTAAATGACTAATGACTAATGACTATTATTAAGCAGATGGTTCTTGCAATAAATCCATAAATTCTACTGTCGTTCTTTCCATTTGGAAGACGACCTTTTCTACATTGGCTACTAGAATATTATAGCCGACAAATGCCACAATACCAATTAATAGTCCTGCAGCCGTCGTAATCAAGGCTTGATAGATACCACCTGCTAATACATCAGGCGTTACATTTTGTTGAGTAGCCATTTCTCGGAAGGCGAGAATCATCCCCGTTACCGTTCCAAAGAAACCAATCATAGGCGCTGCACCTGCAATAGTTGCTAATGTAGATAAGTTCTTTTCTAAACGGAAAACTTCTAGATTACCAACATTTTCTATAGCGGCATCTATATCTCTTAGTGGCTTTCCAATCCGCATCAATCCTTTTTCAATCATTCGTGCTACTGCCGAATCGGTTGTTTGACATAATGCTTTTGCGCCATGAATATTTCCTGCTTGTACATTCGCACGAATATTATTCATAAAACTTTGGTCAATTCTCCCTGCTTTTTTAATCGTCCAATAACGCTCTAAAAAGATATAAACAGCGATAAAAGATAGAAAAGCTAAAAAACCGACTATCAAAATACTCAAAAATCCTCCTTGGAAAATTAAATCCAAGAAACTTTGCGTGCCGACTTCTCCTTCCATATCAACTGTCTGCAAAAATAGAGGCTGAAACATGTTATAATTTTTTAGTTGGGTTAGTGAATAAAAATAGTTGATGGTACACCATAAACGGTAATACAGTTTGTCCTAAGTATCATTACTTACGACTATATATTCACTATTGTTTGTAAAATGGATGAACAATAAAACTGTTACGAGTTTCTAAGAAATGAAATATAAATAAATGTTATTATTTAGGGTTATTATTTTTTTCTTTAGACAAGGCACAAAAAACGGAGTTATGCCTAAGCATAATGAGTATTTTTGTAACGCCGAATAAAGGGAAAAATACAAACCTAAAAGTAATAGTTATTATTATTCCATTTCTAAACGTTAGAAAAAACGACAAATTATATAGGAAGGAAATAAAGGTTAGACATTTAATATAATTTTAGGCAAAGTGGCAGAAATAATCAACCATTTATACCGCCTTTTTCCCTTCTAAGAAACTCAAAAAATGCGTCCATAATCCATTATGCAAGCATTTTTTGAATTCCTTAGAAGAAAAATTGACTGGTCTAACTGGCTA
>JBGCFJ010000674.1:0-3687 GCA_045106885.1 Saprospiraceae bacterium | reverse complement strand
CTCTATTTGTAAAGGAATTCCTGCACAAATATCTACTGCATTAGTGTTCGGACTGGATATTTTAGCAGCAATATTTACTTGACCATAAGTCAAATGAATACTAAAGATAAGTCCAAAAAACAGGAGGAAGTGCCGTTTAGTAAAAAAACGGTCAGCATAATTCAACTTTACATTTGGAAATCTACTAAATAAATCCTCCCTAATAGTCGCACCGCTATTTCTTTGAAGAAAGTCAAATTGCGCTTTCATAAGCAAAATGTGTTTGGTTGTTGTTTCTTTTGAGAATAATATAAAACATACTAATTTAGATTAAGACTTTAAACTGGTTCTTAATCGGCAATAGGAATAAAGATTAGGTGAAGGGAAATTTCAACTTTATTAAGAAAAATAATTAAAAAACACACGTGTGTTTAATAGCACTAAATATTCCCTCAAAAGGAATACCATCTCAATAATTGATTGGTGAAGGGTTGTTAAACTTGTAGGATGTAAAATGTAAAATTGATGAGATAAATCCGTAAGGAATTCTAAAATTAGTGCATTTAAGCATTAAATTCCACTATAATTAGGAAAAAGTGCTGATTTTTTAGCATTTTGGAACAATATTTAAATGAAATCAAGAAAACTACCATTTTTAGTGTACTATGAAAAAACAATGTTTAGAATGTAAAGAAGAATTTATGGGGCGGGCGGACAAGAAATATTGTTCTACGAATTGCCGCAGTACTGCCAATAACAAACTCAACCGAGACGCCATAAATTTTGTCCGAAATATCAATAATATTTTACGGAAAAATCGTCGGGTTTTAGCAGATTTAAACCCCGATGGGAAGGCAAGAGTTCATAAAGATAAACTATTAGGTAATGGTTTTAAGTTTAGCTATTTTACCAATATTTACCAGACTAAAAATGGAAATACCTATTATTTTGTCTACGATTATGGCTATTTAGCTTTAGATAATGGATTTTATACTTTGGTTAGGCGACAGAGTTATGTAGAATAGGGGAGCAAATCATAAATCTAAAACCAAAACATCTCCTGTATTCATATCTTCCAAAAGCCCTTTTCCATACCAAGACCCCGCCAAACCTACTCGAACTAGCCGCAACACAGGAAAGCCAATAGCTGCACACATTCGCCGAACCTGCCTATTCTTTCCTTCTGTAATAGTCAAACTTATCCAAGTAGTAGGGATAGCTTTTCTAAATCGAATAGGTGGAGTTCTTGGAGGTAAATTGGGCGTTTCTGGGAGTAGAGATGCTTTTGCAGGGGCAGTATGATGTATCTTTTTTTTGATTTTAATCGTCAATCCTTTTTTTAAAGGTTGCAAATCCTTTTCGGTTGGCACACCTTCTACTTGTACCCAATAAGTTTTAGGTGCTTTGTTTTTTGGATTTAATAATTTAGCATTCAAGCTTTTATCATCCGTCAAGATTAATAAACCTTCACTATCTGCATCCAATCTACCAACAGGATAAACATTTTTACTAAAATTAAACGCTAAGTCAGCTAGGGTGACATGATGCGGTGCCTCTCTCGTAAATTGAGAAAGCATATTAAAAGGTTTATAAATGATATAAGTAGCCATATTTGTAAAAGTACGATGCTATTTTTTAGCAATTCCCTATTATCCAGGAATTTCCTATTACTGGATAATTAGGGGTTGTGTAAAAAGGCTTGTTTTATAAAAATTCATCTTTGTAACTTATTTGAATTTTAGTAAGTGAGTAAGTACTCAATAGTCCAGTTTAAATCGTCCGATGATTGCGTCGTCGGATGATTTAAACCAGCTCATCGGACGACGATAGTCATCCGACGAGATGGTTTTACTATTATATTGAGTATTTACGTAAGTGATTGTTAAATTGTTGTTTGACAAAGTGTTACGACAATAATTTAACAACCTTAGCAATCAAACAATCATTCACTAAAAATTTTAATTACAAATTAGGATTTAATTTAATACAGGACTTTTTACACAACCCCAATAATTTAGAGTTCTTTCGTAAACAAATCTTCCAGTAATAGAAAATTACTGGAAGAAACGCTTTATTTCAATAATCTGCTCCATATAATAGGCGATTTCTCCATCCCGTTTTGAAAATTGAAAATTATAAATTGAAAATTGAAAATTGTTTACTTACCTTAGCTTTTTTATTAATCAAAAACGAAAAGGCTATGCAAAATAAGCGTCGTATTTTTCTACAAAATGCTGGATTATTAGCAGCAGGTTCCTTACTAATGCCTCAATGGGCTTGCCAATCAGGCGGAAAGGAAGCGGCGACTAGTGGAACTGCCGCAACTACTGCACCAGTTACCTCCAAACCAAGTTTAGATAAATTTGGTATACAATTATATACCCTAAGAGATGTCATTACAGAAGACCCCAAGGCTACTTTAAAAGCATTATCGGGCTATGGTTTTAAGCAAATCGAAGGCTATGACGGTCCGCAAGGGCTGTTTTGGAATATGCCACATACTGAGTTTAAAAAGTATTTGGATGGACTAGGAATGAACATGGTTTCTGCACATGCGAATATCAACGAAAATTTTGAAGAAAAAGCGGCACACGCAGCAGAAATAGGTATGAAATACTTGATTTGCCCTTATATTGGCCCGCAAACGAGTGTAGAAAATTGGAAAAAGGTAACCGATAAATTTAATGCTTGTGGCGAAATTTGTCGCAAAAACGGCATTCGGTTTGCTTACCATAACCATGCTTATTCTTTCAAGGCTTTTTCAGGTATGATTCCACATGATTTTATCATGGACAATACCGACCCAGCATTGGTGGACCATGAAATGGATATTTATTGGGTCGTAACAGGTGGTGCGGATCCAGAAGCATACCTGAAAAAATATTCAGGCCGATTCAAATTATGTCATGTAAAAGACCGTATGAAAGGGATTGGGATGGAAGAACAAAGAGCCACTTGTACGCTAGGAACGGGCATCATTGATTTTCCGAAAATTTTAAAAACAGCTAAAGATAACGGGATGGAATATTTTATCATGGAGCAAGAACGCTATGATAATACGACGCCGATGGCATGTGCTAAAGATGGAGCGGATTATCTGAAGCAATTGGTTTTTGCGTAATTTGAAAAAGGGATTAAAGATGGTATATGGTTGACGGTACACGGTAAAACCTTAGTAGGCAACAATTTAACTTTGTTCAAGGAGATTGGTCTAAGGTAGCTGGTATTGGGTATCAGGATAGGCGTAAAAATTCAAAAAATTATTAGAGGTTAGGGGCGAGGCAATAAATAACCTACCAGAAATGACGAGGTTATTTTTTCTTTTAGCAAGGCAAAATTATTTAGCATAGCCGGTTGCTACGTTGAATAATTTTAACGCAGCTAAAAGTAAAAAGAATCCGCCAGGCTGGTAGGTTATTATTTTCCTCGCCCCTTATTGTCGATGCGTTAGTTCATTCGATAATAACTTCTAATAACTAACTACCTGAGACGGTTCAAATAACTGTGTTTAGGCAAAATTTTAGCATTGAAAATCAAGGCTTTACTGCCACTGCCACTGCTGACTGCTGACTGCCCACTGCCACTGCTGACTGCCTACTGTCACTGCTGACTGCCTACTGCCACTGCTGACTGCCCACTGCCACTGCTGACTGCCCACTGTCGCCAGACTGTTCTATCTCCTCCGATTAGACCGACCATAACCATTGC
>JBGCFJ010000673.1:0-3245 GCA_045106885.1 Saprospiraceae bacterium | reverse complement strand
CAATGCCCAAGCCATGTTTTCTCCTGCTTGTTCAGGAGTCAATGGGGAAAAACCAAGCGTAAATAGCATAATTAACGAAAAGAAAAGATGAGCAAATAAACCCATGAATACGCCATTACGTGCTTTTTTAATGCCATAATTTTCGCCCAATATATCGGTTGCCAAATAAGTCGAAGAGAATAAAATGGTACCCAAAGCAACGGGTTCTGGATATAAAGAAAACTGTACGGCCTTTAATACTTGAATATTGGCAATGATGATAGACACCGCTATATAGGCAAATAATCCACTAGGTCCATAATATCGGTTAGCCGCCAGAATCGTCACAAAACAAATTAATAACATCAATACCCAAATGGCTTCTGGTGGCCAGGCATTCATGGTTTGAATCAATTTTTCAGAAATAACATCCATTCGCTAATGCTTATAGGTAGCAAAGTAAACTATGCTCTTAGTAATTAAAATTTCGCAAAAGTAAGCTTTCCTTATTTTTTAAGCTTGAATTCTTCTCAAAATGTGCTTTTAATGGCAGATTGAAAAATATTTTAACCCAAAAAGGACGGCAAATCAAATTATTCTTAGAAATTCGTTGCTTTTAAAGAGAATCCCTAAACCTAATGAGCTAACACTCGTTTTGCTTAAAAAATTCATTTGAAACAATATACTTTTTAAGAACGCCTCCTTTGATGACTAAAAAATGGGGTTTGGGGTGGGTAATTCTTAATTTTTCGTTGAAAAATTAAGAATTACCCACCCCAAGAACCCCTTTTCCGCACGAAGCGTAGCGGAGTGCGTGACTCAGTAAAAAGTGTATGATTTTAAAAAGAAATTCAACATCAATACCTTCATGCAAAAAATAACCAAACAGTACTGTCAGCAACTTGATAAAAAAGACGAATTAGCCCATCTTCGAAAAGCCTTTTATTTGCCAAAAGGTAAAATCAATATGGATGGTAATTCGTTAGGTTCGTTGCCAAAAAGTACGAAAAAACGCTTGATGAAAACCATGCAAAAAGAATGGGGCGAAGGGATGATTGGCTCTTGGTCGCAGGCTGGTTGGTTTGAATCGCCCATTAGAGTGGGGAATAAAATAGCGCCGTTAATTGGTGCGAATGAAGGAGAAGTATTGGTGGCAGATACGACTTCGGTCAATATTTACAAAGCTTTATGTGCAGCGATTAGTCTGAATAAAGGTAGAAAGATTATGTTGTCAGAAAAAGGCAATTTTCCAACGGATTTGTATATGATGCAAGGTATTAGTACCTTTTCTGAGGGGCAATTAATAGCTAAAATGATTGACCCAGCAGCCATATTAGATAATTTGACGGAAGAAGTAGCGGTCTTATTATTAACCCAAGTACATTATAAAACGGCTGCGATTAAAGAGATGAAAGCCATTACTGAAAAGGCACACGAAAAGGGTATTTTAGTGATTTGGGATTTAAGCCATAGTGTTGGTTCGATTGAAGTGGATTTAAATGATTGCCAAGTGGATTTTGCCGTAGGTTGTGGCTATAAATTTTTAAATGGTGGTCCCGGTGCCCCTGCATTTATCTATGTTGCCAAACGGCATCAAAAAAATGCCTTGTCTATTTTGTCTGGTTGGATGGGGCACCAAGACCCTTTTGCCTTTACAGATGATTATACGCCTTCCCCTGATATTGCTCGATTTCGCTGTGGTACGCCTGGTATATTAGGAATGGCGGCTTTAGAAAATGGGATTGATTTATTTGCACAAACTAGTATGAAAGCATTAAGAACAAAAGCTATTATGCTAAGCCAATTATTTATGGATTTGATGGCGCAAGAATGTGGCAATTTTGGCTTTGTTTTAGCCAGCCCAAAAGAAGCTGCACAACGAGCTGGGCATGTTGCTTATAGTCACAAAGAAGGACATGGAATTTATCAAGCCATTAAAAAAAAAGGGGTAATTTCTGATTTTAGAACGCCTGATATTTTGCGGTTTGGAATTACACCGATGTATTTGCGGTTTCAGGATATTTATCAGGTGGTAAAAATTATTAAAAAGGTGATGGAGACTAGGGCTTGGGATAAGGCGGAGTATAAGATTCGGGCAGCTATCACCTAAGAACATTTTTAATGCACAAGAAGAGACAAAAGGATTTCCCGTTAAAATAAGGGATGAGGAAAATAATCACCTACCAGTCTGATGGGTTCTTTTTACTTTTAAGGCATTAGGGCTTTACGGTTAATACGCTCCTTCATGCAAGCGGTTCACAATCAGCGATTGTTGGTGCTTTGCGTAATATCAGTTATAAGATATAATCCAGAAATACTAGTGTCTTGGGGCGTTACTGGATGATAGCAGAGACGGTTACTCTCGTTGCAAAGTCTCCACATCCGCAATCAATTGATTAATAGCCGCCTTGTTTAAACCATTATAAATACCCCGAATATATCTATTTTTATCTATTAAAACGAAATTTTCAGTATGCAAAAAATCATCAGGGTCTTTTTCCAAACCTAAATCTTCTTCTACAAAATAAGCAGTTCTACCAAGATGATAAATATGATCTCTATCACCTGTCACTAAGTGCCATTTATCATCTATAACATCTTTATTAATGGCATAATTTTTCAATACCGATACAGAATCAAATTCAGGAGTAACAGAATGGGACAATAATAAAACATCTTCCTTTTCTAGAAAAGCTGTTTGCAAAACGCCCATATTTTTAGTCATTTTTGGGCAAATACCAGGACAAGCCGTAAAAAAGAAATCAGTGATATAGATTTTATTAGCAAAGGTTTTTTCGGTAATAGTTTGACCGTTCTGATTGATTAATTCAAAAGTAGGAATTTGGTGAAAATTAGTCAAATTTTCACTATCCGTTGCCAACCAATAAGGCGTAAAAGTTGCTTCCTTATAAAAAGGTAAAGTAGCGACTCTACTCGTTTTTTCTTGCGTCTTTTCTTGGCAACCAATACCTAATAATAGCATTAAAGTTCCTCCTAAAATAAAACTAACGGATAATCGCCAACCAGCAACTAGCAACCAGCAACTAGTCCTCCGCATATTGCACAATTTCTTCTTCCAATTCATAACAAAGACTTGCTCTTTTTAAACCAAAAATACGTCCATTTTTAGCTTCATAATTATTATAAATTTTACCATTCTCTCGCCAACTCTGCTGAATTCCTTCTTCCTTACCATTAATTAAGTGCTTCAACTTAAATTTAGCACCACTTTTATAATATTCCTTTTGTTCACCATTTCCTATACC
>JBGCFJ010000672.1:0-3037 GCA_045106885.1 Saprospiraceae bacterium | reverse complement strand
CAGACAAGACGATTAAGTCACCCGAAGCTAACGCAACTAGCGTAGCCTATTATTGGGTAAACGGCTCAGGTAATTGGTCTGATTTCGAAAATCATTGGGCGAAATGTTCTAGTTGTACTGGAGAAAATGATTTTCACGACCAAGTCCCTACGTCTATGGATAATGTATTTTTTGACGAAAATTCTTTCATGGAAGTAGGACAATCTGTGATGATTGATGAGACCATCATTTATTGTATGGATATGGATTGGACGGGGGTTACCAATAATCCGTCGATTGTTCAAGCAGGTACTAACCAGTTGTATGTATATGGTTCTTTTACACTATCTAGCGATATAGATTTTGATTTAGCTACGATTCGCTTTTTGTCTAATGAGGTAGGACAAACGATTACTACGAATGGAATTTCATTGAGAGATTTATCTTTTAGTGGAATTGGTGGGGAGTGGACTTTTCAAGATGAATTAACTGCCAAGGAGATACGTCACTATTACGGTAAATTAATTTCTAATAATCAGGCTATAAATATATCTGATTGGTATACTTATAATGATTATCAAGACATTTTTTTGGATTTAGGAAGTTCCCATGTCACCATTACAGCTGGATCTATTTATTCGATTGGTACTATGAAGTATCCCTTATCAAATTTTAATGCTGGTACTTCCCACATTATATTTCCAGATGGAGGGTCATTAACTTGTAATAATACATTAGATTTTTACAAAGTTAGTTTTATGGGTGGTAGGGGATATTTTTCCAAGGGGAATATTCTAAACAAACTTACTTTTGAGAAGACTGGCACTATCAACGGAACTAGTAATAAAATTGAGGAAGCCCTTTTTCTTGATAATGGGAACTTCAATGCTAATAGTACCTTTAACAACATCTCCCTTACCGCAGGAAAAACCTATATCCTAGAATCCAATCATACCCAAACAATAAGCCCCTTAGGTAATTTTACAGCAGAAGGGACAGGCAGTCTCCCCATAGAAATAAAATCTTCTTCCAGTAGTGTACAAGCAATTATTCATAAAGACGGCGACCCTATTTGTTTAGACTATCTATACTTAACCAATATCAAAGGTGCTGGAACGGGCTTATCTTATGTGGGGGCCAACTCTGATGATGTGTTTAATAATGAGGGTTTTATTTTTGCAGCTTGCCCACCTTGTTTTGACGATACGCCAGTGGATGCACCAATCTTAAATTCATCCTCTGTAACGGATATAACCATTGGAGAAACTGCTACCCTAATCTTGGATGATTTGCCAGCGAATAATCAAGCCATTTGGTATAATTACAATCAATCTACAGAATTATATGCTAGTGCAGATAATATTTTTCAACCAATGATTACAGGTTCGTCTATATTCTATGGCGGTTTTAAGGATACTTTGACTGGCTGTGTCTCCGAAGTACTACTGGTTGACTTTTGTTTTATCAATGCAACTGCTGAAATAGATACCATTATTTGTAATGACCTATCAGATACGTTATTGCTACAAGCAAATGGAGGAGAGGGCTTTGAATGGTCATGGACGGGGCCGAATAATTTTACTTCTAACGACCAATCTCCTATTGTTCCTGATGTAGGTACTATCCATACGGGGGGATATAGTGTGACGATTACCAACGAGGTTGGTTGTATAGATTCTGCTATGGTCAATGTTGTGACTTTATGCGAACAAGATTCTTCTTGTGCTTATCTAGATAGCTTAGTGTTAGTAGATTTATACAATAGCACTAATGGAACAGAATGGACCAATCAATGGGATTTAACGCAACCAATGAGTACTTGGTATGGGGTGAAAGTGAATTTAGAAGGCTGTGTTACCATCCTAAATTTAGCGAATAATCAATTGTCTGGTTCTTTACACGCTTCACTCGGAAGCCTAGGTAGTTTAGAACGCTTATTATTAGGGTTTAATGAAATAACAGGAATTATTCCCAAAGAATTAGGGAATTTACTCAAATTAACCAGTTTACATTTGCATGAAAATAAGCTTATCGACACTATTCCCAAAGAATTAGGGCTATTATCTAATCTTCAAGGTTTAAATCTAAAAGAGAATCAATTAACGGGTAGTATTCCAGTACAATTTAGCGATTTAATGAAATTAGAAGTTTTGGTGCTTAATGATAATCAACTTACTGGTAGTATACCAACTGAATTTGGTGAAATTAGTAGCTTAAGAGCTTTATTTCTAGATGACAATCAATTAACTGGCGAGATACCAGCAACATTTGGTGAACTAACTAAGCTAGAGACTTTAGAACTAAGTAATAATGAATTGTCTGGGAAAATCCCAATTGAATTTGGGAAATTAATCAATTTAACTGTTCTAAGAATGGATAATATTGGTTTAACTGGAGTACTTCCACCTGAGTTAGGAAATTTGACTGAAATCATTATTATCAATTTAAATGATAACCAACTTAGTGGCTGTTTTCCAGCAACCCTTAATGCTTTATGTGATGCTGCTATAAAAGATTTTACTGGAAATATAAACCTCTCAGGAGGTGGAGATTTCGATGCTTTCTGTATAGATGGAACTGGCGGTTGTCCTGTAGAAACTGGCGAAAACTGTAATACTTCTAGCGATATTACTATTGGTAGCGCAGCCATTCAACTGAGTCTAAGTGAAGCAACAAATAGTGGTATGGTATCATCCTGCGCTACATCTACGGATATTGTAGATACTTGGTTTGCGACTACCGCAGATGCGAATGGAGCTTTAGATATCAGATATGAATCGCCTAATAATATACAATTACCATACGGATTAGCCTACTGGAGTGATTGTACAGGAGGGGAATTAAGTTTAGTGGAATGTATTCCACCTCCGCAATATGGTATAAAAAGTCTGTATCTCCCAAACACATTTACGCCCTATCAGCCTATCTATATTCAGGTGTGGGGGTATCAATCCAGCACAGAAATATTATCTTTAGAAGTCAAAGCCCCGTGTACTTTATTAGCTAATAACGAGGTGTTGGAACAAACTTGTGATGAACAAACAGCGACTTATAGCCA
>JBGCFJ010000671.1:0-38046 GCA_045106885.1 Saprospiraceae bacterium | reverse complement strand
CTGGATAGTCATATCTAGTCTGGAGACTAGGTACATCGAACCCTGAAATAGGGATGAGCAAACACCGTTTGTGAACCGTTTACGGATGGGTTGCTTATCCCACATTCTGAACAGCCTACCTTAAAGCCTTAGGCAAAGTGGAGAAAATAATTAGCCAGTTAGACCAGTCAATTTTTCTTCTAAGGAATTCAAAAAATGCTTGCATAATGGATTATGGACGCATTTTTTGAGTTTCTTAGAAGGGAAAAAAGCGGTATAAATGGTTGCTTATTTCTGCCACTTTGCCTTATTTATTTCCAACTCCCTTATTTTTTCACTTTAGGCTTTTTATAAAGTGGTACAGTAGAACAAGGTTCTCCAAACATAATGCTCTTAGCGACAGGCTGCAATAATCGAGTCAACTCTACATAAGCAGCAGTAGGTACAGGTTTGTCACTACAACCTTTAATTACCAATAATTTATTTTCGTATTGATTAAGGTCTAATTGATGGAGGGTATTGATAAAAGTTTGTTTATAAAATTCTTCCGCTGTTCCCTGAAAAACACTTTTAGCGACAGGAGTTGCATAAACAGTGACTAGCATATATGCCCAGATTGGGATAATGGCATCAGTCGAACAAACAATCAATAAATGTTTATCTGTATATTGCGACCAATCCAATTCTTTTAGTGCTTTTCGAAAATCCTTTTCTTTTAAAATTAATTCCATAAACAAATAATCCTTTAAATCGAAGATGGCTATTTCTCCTTGCGGAAAGAAATCTTCCAAATTTAAAGTGATTAATCCACTTGCTGCTACTCTATTAATTAATGGTTTAGTATCCATGATTAGACGGTTTATGGTTTTAAGAACAGTAGGATAATTAATCTCCTATATATAAATACAAGAATTGAAAGAAATAGGTTTTAAATTTGCCAATTTACTTGCCGAAAGTAGCAAATAATAACACCAAATAACTTCAAATAACCACTTACAATCGGTTTAACAAATTTTTAACGAGCAAAAAAACGTTAATAGCAACGGACAATCACTATCTATGCGTTAAAAATTGGAAGTTTACATTTAAAAGTAAGCAGTTGCGAAGAAAAATTGTCAACTCTTCTAAAAAACACTTAATTTTGTGCGCTTATGATAAACAGATATGCAATAGGCTTTTTATTTGGGCTATTATTTTTGTTCGGTTCTTGTCGGAGTGAATTTGAAAAGATTCGGACAAACCCTGACCCAAATTTTTTACAAAAAAAAGCATTCGAATATTATGATGCAGGTGATTATCAAAAGGCACAAACCCTTTTTGAATTAATCATCAATGGTTTGCGAGGAAAAGCAGATGCAGAAAAAGTATATTTTGCGTATGCTTACACGCATTATTACCAAGAGAAATATGTTTTAGGGTCTTATTATTTCAAAAACTTCGTATCCACTTATGGAAATAGTGCGTATAAGGAAGAGGCAGAATATATGTCGGCCTATTCTTATTATAAATTATCTCCAATATTTAGACTTGAACAGTCCTCTTCACAAAAAGCAATTGATGGATTTCAGTTATTCATCAATACTTATCCTAAGAGTGAGCGAGTCAAAGAAGCGAATACTTTGATAGATGAGATGCGGAAGAAGCTAGAAGAAAAATCTTTAGCAGAAGGGCAATTATACTATGATATTAAGGAGTATCAATCTGCGACAAGAGTCTTCGAAAACGTACTTAGGGATTACCCTGATTCAAAAGATGCTGAAAAAGTACGATACTTAGTTGTAAAAGCACATTATTTATTAGCAGAAAATAGTGTTTACGAAAAGCAAGAAGAACGGCTAAACGAAACGGTTAGAAAAGCAGAGGCTTTTTTAGACCGTTACGAAAAAAGCAATTACAATAGCGAAATCAAGAAGTTCAAGGAAAATTCCAATAAAAGTCTAAAAAAATTCAAAAATGTCAGACATAAAAACAAAAGTTCAAGGGCTTGATCCAAATATTCGAGCTAGAAATGTTAAGGAACTAGCGGAGAGTACAGGCAATATTTATGAGGCTTTGGCAATTATTACTAGAAGAGCAAAAATGCTTTCTATTGATTTGAAGCATGAGTTGCACCAAAAATTAGATGAATTTGCGGTAAGTTCTGATACGATTGAAGAAATTCATGAAAATAAGGAGCAAATCGAAATCTCTAAATTTTATGAGCGTTTACCGAATCCAGTGTTGATTGCAATGCATGAGTATAACGAGGGGGAATTACATTACCGATATGGTAGAGAGGATAAAGATAATGGAGGTGGAGACCATAGAGGAAATAATAGATTTTAATACAGTAGGCAGTAAACAGTCAGCAATAGGCAGTATGTAAATAATACGGGCTAATAGACTAAAAACGTCCAAATTTCTTCGGAGATTTGGACGTTTTTGATTTTGATACTATTTTACAAATTCATTAGACATTGTTAACTTCTAATAAAAACAGGAGCAAGCGGTGTATCATCATCAAACCATCTTAACTATGGTATTAAAAGGAACAAAAATTCTTCTAGGGATAACAGGCAGTATTGCCGCTTATAAGTCGGCTACTTTAGTCCGTTTGTTCATAAAGGCAGGTGCAGAAGTAAAAGTATTGATGACCCCAGCAGCAACGGAATTTATTTCCCCTTTGACTATTTCTACCTTGTCTAAAAATCCAGTTCATGCGGATATAGCGACCGATGCTAGTTGGAATAACCATGTGGAATTGGGTTTATGGGCGGATGTGATGATTATGGCGCCTTTGACTGCTACGACTTTGGCTAAAATGGCTCATGGTTTTTGCGATAACATTTTGACGGCTTCTTATTTGTCTGCTAAATGCCCTGTTTTTGTAGCGCCTGCGATGGATTTGGATATGTGGAAACATCCTTCAACCCAAGGAAATATTGAAAAAATAAAAAGTTATGGCAATCACATTATTCCTGTAGGACATGGAGAATTAGCCAGTGGATTAGTCGGTGCAGGTCGGATGGCAGAACCAGCAGATATCGTAACTTATTTATCCAATTTTCTATCGAAGAAAAAGGAATTAGCGGGTAAAAAAGCAGTGGTCACCGCAGGCCCAACTTATGAACCAATTGACCCAGTTCGATTTATTGGGAATCGCTCTTCTGGTAAAATGGGTATTGCTATAGCAGAAGCCTTGGCAGCAAAAGGCGCAACCGTAGATTTGGTATTAGGACCAACCCATTTATCAACCGACGCTACGGGCGTAAATATTATCCGAGTAGGAACGGCACAAGAAATGTTTGAGGCAGCGACTGCTTCTTTTCCAGATTGTTCCATTGCAGTTTTAGCGGCGGCAGTAGCAGATTACCGCCCAGAGACAGTAGCCAATCAAAAAATTAAAAAGAAGACGGGGGGATTGACGATTCCTTTAGCTAGAACCAAAGATATTGCGGCGACTTTAGGGCAACGAAAGCAAAAAAATCAATTGATTGTTGGTTTTGCTTTAGAAACGAATAATGAATTAGAAAACGCCAAAGGAAAATTAGTCAAAAAGAATTTTGATATGATTGTCTTAAATTCTTTGCAGGATAAAGGGGCAGGGTTTCGACATGATACGAATAAAGTGAAGATAATTTCTGCGGAAGAAGTAAAGGATTTTCCTTTGAAATCTAAGAAGGAAGTGGCAGTGGATATTGTGAGGGAGATTATAGATAAGTTTGGTTTTCTGGCAACATTACGTAAATAACCATTTTTCGGACCTCTTACAAGAAGATGAATTTATAATTTTAT
Organism: Saprospiraceae bacterium; assembly: GCA_045106885.1. GTDB lineage: Bacteria > Bacteroidota > Bacteroidia > Chitinophagales > Saprospiraceae > JAFMDF01. Next base: position 34,293 of record JBGCFJ010000671.1, on the reverse strand, counting down.
TGGGCATGAAGCTTTGGGTTATTGGCAACAGCTGTTTCATGCTCCAAAATGAAGTTGTAGCAATTTCATTTACAAGGCGGCAATTTCCCATTGCCGCCTTGTTTTAGCTTAAAATTGGGCGGCAATGGGAAATTGCCGCCCAATAAGAACTTAGAATGAAACAGTCGTTGGTTATTGGCTTTGCAGTAATACAGGGAAATAAGAAAAGGGAAGAGACAGAATTAAAAGGGTAGCATAAAAAATGGGTTAGCAGTAAAACCACTAACCCATTTTATCATTATCTATTCTTGTTTTCTTCAGTCATGGGTTACAAGCCAGAATAAGCAGATTTCAACTGTGGATTTGTTTCTGCTGCCTTAATTTCTTCAATATATCCTTTGATGAGGTCTACATTTTCTTTAAAAATCGTTTTTACCGTTTCATCTGTACTTTCAGATAGCATTTGATTGTAGAATTGATTTAACTCTACTAAAGTCTGTGTAGCAGAAAAACGACGCCATAAAGATTGAGACATATTTGTAGATACCCCTTTTAATTTGCTGAGCGAACCTTTAATATCTCCACCATTAGACAATAATAAGCCAGCATAATTATGGAAGAAATTACCCGCTTCTGGTCCGTCTATATTATCCCAATTTTTTTCAAAAAAGGATAGTTTATCAAATTTTCCTTGGATAGCATAAATACCACCAATGGCAGATAAAATCGAAGGATTATGCGCTGCTTCTCCTTCTAATTGTTCCGCTCTTTTAACCGCTTCTACAGGATTCGCTTGATTTAATGCCATCAAGGCAGAACCAATAACTGGATAAGCTTTTTCATTATCCAACACTTTCCCTGCAATAGCTCCTACACCTTCATATTGTGCATTGGTTAAAAAATCTAAGGCATTGGCTCTTACTTTAGAATTAATATCGCCAACGGCTAATTTAGCCGCTTCTTCCAGCACCGCTGCATCTGGTTCAACTGCTCCCAAGCCCATATTTCTAATAAACCAATGCTTGTCTTTTAAAGCTGCTTTTTTAACTTGCTTCGCTGCTGGCGATTTTTCGTCTTTTAGAAATTGAATGGCTTCAAATCTATCTGTTAAATTTTGGACGTTATTGTATTGGAAAACATATTCTTCTGCTGTTTTACTATCTTTTCTTTCTGCCAATAAAGTCTTATCGCCATCTACATTAATCAAGGCAGGTTTAGCCGCAGATTTGAAGGTAAAAGTTTGCTTTCGCAAAGTCATCACTACATTTTCTCGCTTAACCGTATTGGCATCTTGATAAATGTCAATGGTCATTGGTAATTGGAAAATAGCAGGACTTTTTTCTGGGTCTTGCATTTGTTCGATAGTAACACTTGCTGTTTGTGTGGCCAAATCGTAATCATATTCAATCGTCAACTCTGGATGACCAGCTTCAAAATACCATTGGTCAAAAAACCAATTTAAATCTTGTCCAGTTACTTCTTCAAAAGCCAATCTTAAATCGTGTGCTTCTACTGCCGTATAAGCATTATCATTTAAGTACTTTTTTAATGATGCAAAAAAGGCTTCATCTCCTACATAATTCCGCAACATGTGTAAAACCATGCCGCCTTTATTATAGCTATGTCCATCGAACATCGCTTCTTTATCTGGATTATCAAACCAGATTAATGGATGAATGCCACCACCTTGAATCGAGCCTAAATAACCATTCATTTCATTGATTCTATGATAATCTGCTTCGTCTTTGCCGTATTTATGTTCAAACCAAAGATATTCGCTATAATTAGCAAATCCTTCGTTCATCGTTAAATTTGCCCAACTTTCACAGGTCACATAATCACCAAACCAATGATGGAATAATTCATGCGCCACGATATAATCGTTATGGTCATCAATTAATTCTCTGGTTGTTTTTTGCACTTGTTCACCAAAAATAACCGCTGATGTATTTTCCATTGCTCCAGAAACATAATCTCTTACCACTATCTGTGAATACTTTGGCCACATATAGTCTAGCCCTAATTTCTCAGAGAAAAAAGTTAACATTTCTGGCGTATGTGCAAAGATATTCTTGGCGTCTTTTTCGTATTCAGGCTCTACATAATAATCGACAGGAATTCCTTTCCAAGTATCCCCTACTTTGGCAAAATCTCCCACAGCGACCATAAATAGGTAAGGTGCGTGTGGTTGGTCCATTTTCCAATAATCAGTTCTAGTGCCATCCGCATTTTTAGTAGAAGAAATCATCAACCCATTAGAAAGTGTCTTAAACTTATCTTGAACGGTGATGTAGATTTCTTGCGTTGTTCGCTCATTAGGCTTGTCAATCGTTGGGAACCAACGAGAGTTATTTTCTGTTTCTCCTTGCGTCCAAATCTGTTGCGGCTTGTTTTTATCGCTGCCATCTGCATTGATAAAGAAAAGTCCTTTATCGGAGGTAATCGCTGCACTTCCACCAATTTCTCCTTCGGATGGTTTTGCGACATAATCAATGACAATTTTATAGTTCTCTGTTTTTTTGTACGCCCGATTTAATTGAATTTGAATTTTTTTGCCATCATATTCATACTTCAATGCTTGTCCACTTGCCAAAGCAATTTTTTGAATATCAAAATTTTTAGCATCCAATTCCAATTTGTCCGTCGGATAAAACCAAGGTTTTAATACTAACTCCGCTTTCCCAATTACTCGCTCCTTAGACCAATCAAATTTTATATCTAGTTTAGTATGCACCAAATCATTCGTCAAGCGATAACTTGGTTTATGAACGGGCAGTTGATAATCTTCTGCGGCTTTTAATTCCGTAGGTTTATCCGCCGAAACAGTCATGGTATCTAGGTCTCTAAATTCCGTTACCGTTGTTTCTATAATTGGTTCGGCTTCATTAATGGATGCTAATTGGTTTGTTTTACAACCAAAAGAAAGCAGTATTGCTGCAAATAAGACAAAAGATATACGCCTCATGAATAATCTATTTTAATGTTTATACAGTCTTTTTGATAATTTTGCCTAAAAATAGGCGATTTCAATTAAATAACGTGGTTTTGTTAGAAAAAGATGTTTTCAAAATATTAAAGGTTATCAAAACCGTATCTCTTTTTGATTGTTGTGCCTTTCTAAGACTTCTATTTTGTAAATTCAAATTGATTAACATCCATTGCTTTTATTTATTAGTTGGTGAAAAGATACCCACGGATGAATGAAGACCACGGATAATACAAAAACATCTATTATATTTAGAACGTCAGATTAATGTGATATTGAAGTGGGTCAAATCCGTGGTCTTCATTCATCCGTGGGACTACTTTTAGCCACGGATGGTTATCACATTTACCTGATTACCTATTGATAAAGTTAGACCTGTAATGAGAAGAATTAGAGTTGTTATCATTTCCATATTTACGATACTAACCATCGCCAGTATATTTTTTGCCACTCAATTAAAATTCACTTTTGATTTTAGCCAATTCTTTCCAGAAGGTGACCCAGATTTAGCTTTTTTTCAAGAGTTTACGGAGGAATTTGAAAATGATTCCAATTTCTTCTTAGTCGCTATTCCTCGAAAAAAAGGCGTCTTTGAACAAACTTTCTTAGAACAAGTCCATGATTTTACGTTAAAAGTTCGACAATTAGATAATATCACCGAAAGTCAATCTTTAACCAAATTCTCTTATCCGCTTAAAACCCCTTTTGGAATTACGACCATTCCTGCCATTCATATTGACCAACCCGAAAAATATGCTAGAGACCGACAAAGATTATTAAATGATGAACGCTTCGTTTATAACCTAATTGATTCTTCGGCAACTACTTTAGTCGTCGCTTTAAAAACAGCCAATAAAATAGAATTATCTGGCGCTAACCAATTAATTGTAGACATAGATTCTTTGATTCAAACTTATAATTTTGACAGTTACCATTATTTAGGGCAAGCCTATTTTCAATCCGAGTTAGTCAAAATGCAGCAGGAAGAAGTGTTGATGTCTGCGTTAGTTTCTGGATTTTTAGTCTCGCTAATTATTTTTATTTTGTATCGCCGACCTTACGGCATTGCCATCGCCTTAGTGTCTATTGCTTTAGGAATGATTTTGTTCTTAGGTTTTTTAGGTGCTACGGGTAGAGAATTAAGTGTCATGTCCGCCCTTTATCCAGTTTTAATGATCATTGTTGGCACTTCAGATGTGATTCATATTATGTCCAAATACATTGATGAATTACGTAAAGGCTTACCTCGAAAGGAAGCCATTATCATTACCATCAAAGAAATTGGTTTAGCCACTTTACTAACTTCTATAACAACCGCTATTGGTTTTGCTTCTTTATTAACTAGCCGAATTGGCCCAATTAAAGATTTTGGTATTAATGCCGCTTTTGGGGTAATTATTGCCTATGTCACCGTAGTCTTTTTTACAACGGCTTTATTGTCCATGTTCAAAACGGACGACTTGATTAAATTGGGTAAGAATAATCAGTTTTGGGAAAATTCGATGGAAAAAACCTATCAATTCACCCTAAAATATCCTTCAAGAATTGCCTTGGGAGGTGTTTTGGTCGCAGCGATTAGTTTTTATGGTATTTCTATTATTACCACGAATTATCAGTTAGCTAACAACTTACCTATTGGACAAAAAATCACCAAAGATTTTCAGTTTTTTGAAAAACAATTTGCAGGGTATCGTCCCGTAGAATTTGGTGTCTTTGCACAAGGCGATTATACTGCTACTGATTTTGAAGTCTTGCAAGAAATAGATAAAGTAGAACAGTATTTAAAATCCGTCCCTGCTATTAAATCCGTCAGCTCTGTGACGACCATTTATAAAAGTATCAATCAGGCATTTAATCGAAATAAACAAAGTGCTTATCAATTTCCAGCAACTGAAAGAGACTTTAAAAAACAAAAACGATTTGTAGATAGAATTTCAACTAATTCTGCCAATATTTTAGTGAGTAAAGATGGTAAGAAAGCTAGAATTACGACCAAAATCTTAGACTTAGGGGCAGATTCTGTGCAAGCAGTAGGCAATAGAATTGATGCATGGATAGCAGCGAATACTAACCCCAAAATTGCCACTTTCAAAAAAACTGGTTCTGGGATTATTTTAGATAAAAATGCAGTTTATGCCAGAGAAAGTTTACTAGAAGGTTTAGGCATAGCAGTAATTATTATTAGTTTATTGATGGCTTTATTATTTAAGAATTGGCGGATGGTTTTAATTTCCTTAGTGCCCAATGTTTTTCCGCTCGTATTTGCAGGTGGTTTACTCGGTTTTTTAGGGATAGAATTAGAGGCAGGTGTAGCCATCTTATTTGCAATTGTCTTTGGAATAGCCGTAGATGATACCATTCATTTTTTAAGTAAATTCAAATTAAGTAGAGACAAAGGTTTGTCCAACGAGGAAGCAATTCATATTACGTTTTTAGAAACAGGCAAAGCGATTTGTTTGACTTCTATTATTTTGTTTTTTGGTTTTTTGATTATGCTGTTTTCCGTCAATCCGCCAAGTGTGACTGTAGGTATGATGATTAGTGTCACTTTATTTACCGCCTTGTTTAGCGATTTACTGATTATTCCTGTTTTGATACGATGGTTGATGCGATAGTATATTTTCCTTTTTATTGAAAATTGATTATCTTTACTAGCACTATGAGGAAAATCAATGTGGACAAACTTAAAAAAGGAATAACTGGAGTAACTTTAGCTTCAAGTGTATTTTATCACGAAGCACTCTTAGTAGCCCTCATTCAAAGTGGGCATCAATCAGGAGTTATTTTAAAATTAGAAGGTACTTTTGAAGAACAAATTCAACTGAACTGGAAAAGTAAAATAAGTTTATCCATATTAAGGGCATGGCAGAACAAAGTAGATGTAGTCAATTTTGCTGCCGTAGGGTTATCACTTCTATTAGTTTGTGAATTAACTAACTTCAAGTCTTTTGAAACAGGTAATATAGGAACAGGGATAGATTATTGGATGAGTAGCAAAAAATATATTCCAGGATTAGAGCATTTTAAACGAGAGGCACGCTTGGAAATTTCTGGAATTCTTGAAGAAACAAAATCGAATACGATAAATATGCGAATGAACTTGAAGAAAAAGCAAGTAAAAAAATCTGATAATTCTAATACTTCTGCATGGATATCGATTGTTGAGTTTAGTGCGCCAAAATCTAAAATAGAAAAACAATGAGTACCACAGTACATATGAAAGCGATGGAATATGCCTTGTTTGCAGAAATGGGCAAGGCAAAAGAACTTCCTGAAAAAGAAATAAAAGAAGCCTATTTCAAAGCTTATACTTTAGAAAAGCAAGCGGTAGAAAAAGCAAAAGATAGTCCAGACGAAGTGGGTAGATTTATCCTAATGCGTAGCGAAGCGGCCCTTGCTTATAAAGCAGATTTATTAGAAGAAAGCAAAATATTAGTAGCCAAATGTAAAGCCGAAAACCCACCTGCTTGGATTGTTCAAGAGCTGGATGATATATTGGATTTAGTGGCCAAAGAAGAAAAAAAATCTATCAAAGCTCCTTTGCAATTAGAGGGGATTATCACAAATGCTGACTTAAATGATAATCAAATAATTATTGAAGCGACTGCCGAAGATAAATTCTCAATCTTAATCCCTAGTAATCGACTAACGGAGATTATTAAAACCTATTGGTCACAAAAAGTAAAAATTTGGGTGCGAAAAACTGTTTCTGGCCTAATGATATTAGAAGATATTAAAGCCGCAGCATAAAACTTTATTCCTTCCTTATAAATCCTATATCTTTGCATTATGGATGCAAAGAAAGTACAACTAGACATCAGACGTCTATCCAAAGCAGAAATATTAGAATGGTTCCTCTCCGAAGGTGAAAAGAAGTTTCGAGCCAAGCAAGTCTATGAGTGGCTTTGGCAAAAAGGAGCGCATTCTTTCCAAGAAATGACCAACCTCTCCAAAGCTTTACGAGAAAAATTGGAGGCTAATTTTGTCATCAATGGTATCAAAGAAGATAAAGTGCAACGTAGTAATGATGGTACAATTAAATCTCGTTTCCAATTACATGATGGACATTACATTGAATCGGTGTTAATTCCCGTAGCATCTGACAAAAGATTTACGGTTTGTGTATCCTCTCAGGTCGGTTGTAGTTTGAGTTGTAAATTTTGTGCAACGGGGAAAATGAAACGAGTCCGAAATTTAGATGCAGGCGAAATATATGACCAAGTTGTTTTAGTTAATCAACAAGCTTTAGAAACCTTTGGACTTCCATTGACCAATATTGTCTATATGGGAATGGGCGAGCCACTTTTAGCCTACAAAAATGTCCTAAAAAGTATTGAACACATTACTTCTCCCGAAGGCTTAAATATGTCTCCTAAGCGAATTACGGTCAGTACTGCAGGTATCGCTAAGATGATAAAAAAACTGGCTGATGACGAAGTTCGATTTAACCTTGCCTTATCGCTTCATGCAGCTGATGATTTAAAGCGAAATGAGATAATGCCCATCAATGAGCAGAATAATTTGTCAATTTTAATGGATTCATTGAAATATTTCCACCAAAACACTAAAAATCGCATCAGTTTTGAATATATTGCCTTCCAGAACTTTAATGATAGTTTAGAAGATGCCGCCAATTTAGCAGACCTCTGCCGAGATTTTCCCGTAAGAATTAATATTATTGAGTATAATCCAATTGATGGGGCGATTTTTCAGAAGGCAGCAGCGCATCGAATTGATGACTTTGCCAAGTATCTTTTAGATAGAGATATTATGGTAACTGTTCGTAGAAGTAGAGGTAAAGATATTGATGCGGCTTGTGGGCAGTTGGCAAATAAAGACTAATTATAGGATGACAAGATTATTCACGATTTAACAGGATTAGGACATTAGAAAAAGAAGCTATGTTCTTCCAAGTTTTCATAATGGATTGATTGTTGTTTTATAAAGATTAATCTTCTTTACTTTTATTTTATAGAGACATCCATAACAACAATGTACAATTGTTTGTTAAAAGAACTAAAATAAATAACATACAGGTTATCTACTTTAACTTGAATTTGGAAACCGATTCCTACCGATGTACCTAACCGAAAATTAAGCGGTTATTCCATCCTGTTAAATCCTGCATAATCCTGTCATTCTGTAGAATCCTATGAAATTAAAACTACTACTATGTTTACCTTTTTTTTTTTTTTTTTTGGGAACAAGCGATGCGCCTAAAGTTAGTGATAATGATGGTACAGACGAACTCGCCAAAATCTGGGTCGATTCTGTCTTCAATTCCTTGACACCTGATGAGCGGATTGGGCAGTTATTTATGATACGTGCGCATTCCGATTTGGGAGCAGACCATATTCAAAGTGTCAAAAATCAAATCAAAAAATATAAAGTAGGGGGGCTTTGTTTTTTTCAAGGAACACCAGAAAAACACACGCAACTTATTAATGAATATCAATCCTTGTCCAAAGTACCTTTAATGGTGAGTATTGATGGAGAATGGGGCTTAGGTATGCGGATGAAAAGCAGCACCATGAGTTATCCTCGGCAATTAATGTTGGGAGCTATTCAGGACAATCGGTTGATTTATGAAATGGGTAAACAAATTGCACAAGAATGTAGAAGAATTGGCATTCATGTTAATTTTGCGCCTGTAGCCGATGTCAATAATAATGCTGCTAACCCCGTCATTGGTACGCGTTCTTTTGGCGAAGACCGCTATAATGTAGCAACCAAAAGTTACATGTACATGCAAGGTTTGCAAGATGGAAAAGTGATGGCTTGTGCCAAACATTTCCCTGGACATGGCGACACCGATGTAGATTCTCATTATGACCTACCAATCATTCCACATAGTTTAGACCGTTTAGATAGTATCGAATTATATCCATTTAAAGTATTGATTGACCGAGGTATCCAAAGTTTTATGGTGGCGCACTTGAGTGTCCCTGCGTTGGATGATAGCAAAAATCGACCTACTTCTTTGTCCAAAAAAGTAGTAACGGATTTACTAAAAGACCAATTAGGGTTTAAAGGCTTGGTTTATACAGACGGAATGGAGATGAAAGGTGTCACCAAACATTTTAAACCAGGGGTGCCAGAAGCAGAAGCTCTAGTTGCTGGCGCAGATGTCTTATTAGTTCCTGATAATATTCATGCTTCTGTTAGAGAAATCAACCGCTATCTCACAGAAGGAAAATTAGATACGAATACGATTAATGAGAAAATTAAAAGAATATTACTAGCTAAATACCAGTATGATTTAAATAACTATCAAGCTGCGAAGACAACGAATATTCGAGCAGATTTAAATTCTACAGAAGCGAAGATTTTAAAAAGAAAATTAATCGAGAATGCTCTGACTTTAGTAAGTAATAAGGACCAATTAATTCCTTTACGAACTTTAGATAAAACCACTATTGCTACCCTTAGTATTGGAGCGGCTACTAGCACATCTTTCCAAAAGAGTTTGGATAAGTATGGCAAAATGTCCCATTACCAAGTAGGCAAAGAAATTGATGCCAAACAGTTTCCTGCTTTAATTAAAAATCTAAAAAAGAAAGATGTCGTTATTATAGGTTTGCACAAAATGAATAATAGTGTGAGTAAAGGATACGGTATTTCTAGAAGTACTCGCCTATTTTTAAAAGCATTGAGTGCAGAAACTAAAGTAATTATTACTGTTTTTGGTAATCCTTATGCTTTAAAATATTTTGATGATGCTTCTTATGTATTAGCCGCTTATGACGAAGATAAGATGACCCAAGAGTTAGCAGCACAAGCTTTATTTGGTGTGAATGCGATTAAAGGTAGATTGCCAATTACTGCTTCTCCGAAAAATAAGTTTAATCATGGGATTATCACGACGCCCGTTGCTCGATTAGGTTATGACTTTCCAGAAAATGTAGGGTTTGACGCTGAGAAATTAGCTAAAATAGATGCTTTGATGCAGCATACCATTGATACGGCAGCTACACCAGGAGGCGTTATTTTAGTTGCTAAAGATGGCAAAGTTATTTATGAAAAAGCCTATGGTCACCATACCTATAAAAATCGTCGTCCATTTAAAACAACAGATGTTTTTGACATGGCATCCGTCACTAAAATTTGTGCAGCGACCATTTCGATTATGAAATTAGTGGATGAAGGTAAATTGGATATAAATAAACCTCTTGGCGATTATTTACCCCAATTAAAAAATACGAATAAAGAAAATATCATCATTAAAGATATGCTATCGCATATTTCAGGTTTAAAATCTTGGATTCCTTTTTATAAAGCAACGATTGATAAACGAAAAAAGCCGATGCCTGAGTTTTATCAATTCAGCCCGAATAATGGTTATGAAACGCCTGTCGCGATGAATCTGTACATGAAGACGGAATATGAAAAAGAAATTTGGAATCAAATCTATGAATCAGAAGTTCGACCAAGAGGAAAATATGTCTATAGTGATTTGGGCTTTTACTTGGCAGCAGCAATCGTGCAAGAATTATCAGGTAAACGAATTGATGACTATGTGCAAGAAACTTTTTATCAACCATTGGGCTTAACTACAGCAACCTATAATCCATTAGATAAATTTTCTAAAAACAGGATTGTACCAACAGAAGAAGATAGATATTGGCGACAACAAAAAGTACATGGTCATGTGCATGATATGGGCGCTGCTATGTTAGGCGGTGTGAGTGGTCATGCAGGCTTATTTGCTAGTGCGAATGATATTGCCATTATCATGCAAATGCTTTTAAATGAAGGTTATTATGGTGGCAAACAATATTTTTCCCCAGAAACGGTTAAGTTATTTACACAACGACATCAATATTCTACCCGTCGAGGAATCGGTTTTGATATGTTTGAGTTAAATCCTAACCGAAACCCTAATTTTTCCAAAAAAGCATCCAGAAATACCTTCGGTCATTTAGGTTTTACCGGGACTTGTACTTGGGCAGACCCAGATAATAATTTAATCTATGTATTTTTGTCAAATCGAACTTATCCGACTATGAAGAATCGGAAGTTGTATTCGGGGGATTTCCGACCACGGATTCAAGATTTGATTTATGAGGCTTTGGTGGAATAGTTTTTGACGAATGTAGTTTGTTTTTTTACCACGGAGAGACGGAGTTCATAGAGGGCATGGAGTTTTGACGAGTGTAGTGTAGTTTTTAGTAGTTTGAAATGAAGGGAAGATATGAACTATAAATTTAGATTGCGGGTTAGTTTACCTGAATGAATATTTATCAAGTATTACAAATCGGCGACCACCATGTAAATTATTGTGAAGATTATGCTTTAGTAGCAGAAATTGGAAACGACCATTTTCTTGCTGCGGTAATGGACGGATGTTCAATGGGGGAAGAAAGTTATTTTGCAGCGACTTTAGTTGGAAAATTGCTAAAGAAAATTGCTAAGGAAATTGGGTATCAAGCTTTTTTTGAAAAACGAAATTTAGTTACTAAACTAGTACTAGAAGATATTTTCAAAAGACTTTTTAAAGAATTGAAGCTAATAAAAAATCAATTGCAGCTTGAAACAGAGGAATTGCTTACAACTATTGCGTTACTGGTTTTAGATAAGAAAAACTGGAATGGGGAAATTTTGGTTGTTGGAGATGGATTAATCGTTTGTAACGAACAATTGATTGAATTTGAGCAAGCTAATAAACCCGATTATTTAGGCTATCATTTAGGAGCAGACTTTGAAGAATGGTTTATCCAACAAAAACAAAGATTATCCTTAGCAAACATTGAAGATATTAGTATTGCTACGGATGGTGTTTTTACTTTTAGAAATTTTAATAATAAAACCTATAAAGCATGCGAGGTCGATTTAATTGAGTTATTATTAAAAGAAAAAGTGGATGCCAAAAATCCTAGAATGTTAATTAAGCAACTAAATAGAATTGAAGAAAAATGGGGATTACGTCCTACTGATGATATAGGTATTATAAGGCTAATTAAGTAAAAAATATGGCAGATAAAAATAAAGCATTAAGAGAAGTTGTCAATAGAAAAGCAGCTTATGAATTTACTTTTGTCTCTAATTACGAGGCAGGCATTATGTTGCAAGGAACAGAAATTAAATCTATTCGCACAGGAGGAAGTGTCAATATGAGTGATGCTTATTGTCGATTTAAGGGAAACGAATTATACCTAATGAGTATGTTTATTTCTCCTTATAAACATGGTACTTATAATAATCATGTAGACCGTCGAGAACGAAAATTATTATTGAAAAAACAGGAATTAAAAAAACTGCAAAGACGTGTCAAAGAAAAAGGCTTAACAATTATTCCTTATCGACTTTATTTTGGAGAACGAGGTTTAGTGAAAATTGAAATTGCATTAGGACAGGGTAAAAAGACGCATGATAAGAGACAGTCGATTAAAGAAAAAGATAATAAACGAGCAATGTCTAGGCTGAATAAGATGCAGTTATAGCATCAGGTACCGTAAACCGATGACCGTGTACTGTTTTAAGAAACGAAAGTAAATGAAATATTAATCACCCAACTATTAATGCCATTTGCTAAAAAAAATCGAATATACAGATGAAGAATTACTTGCCCTACTGCATACAGATGGGGAGTCAGCTATTGATTTAATTTTTCGGAAATATTATTCCTTTTTGTGTAAAAGTGTTTACCGAATTATTCCAGATACGCAAATTACGGAAGACTTAGCCCAAGAAGTTTTTTATGAAGTCTGGCGAAAACGGGAACAACTAAAAATTAATACTTCGCTAAAAGCCTATCTAAAAAGAGCCGCCTTAAATAAAGCCTTAAATTATATTCGAGACCAAAAAATTGATTTCCGAAATGCTCCTGCTAAGGAAGAACTAATTAGCAAGCAAGATAGTATTGTTCAAGAATTAGCGGCAAATAATTTACAACAAGAAATTGATGCAGCGATTGATAATCTACCAGAAAGATGTCGTTTAGTTTTTGTATTGAGTCGTTTTGAAGAAATGTCTTATCGACAAATTGCGGAACAACTAAATATTTCTATGAAAACAGTAGAAAATCAAATCTCTAAAGCATTAAAATCTTTGCGTATTGCTTTGGCAGAACACTTACCTTTAGGTTTATTATTATTCATTTTGACGATTTTTTAATCACCAGTGAGTTCTCAATGTACCGACGACTTCATTCGTCGAACACAAAAATATATAATAGTCTCAGCGACGAATGAATTCGTCAGTACAAAACAACTTATGAAATTAACGGCAAAAGAAATTGCACAACAATTAAACGGAACAGTTGTGGGGAATGAACAGGTGATGATTACCCATCCAGGAAAAATTGAACAAGCGACTAAAGGGGCGATTACTTTTTTGTCTAATGCAAAATATGAACGTTATGTGTACGAAACACAAGCTACAGCAATATTAGTGAGTGAAGACTTCAGCCCTACTAAAGCGGTTTATCCAACTTTGATAAAAGTAAAGGACGTTTACAGTGCAATTACCAAATTCTTGCAGTTTTATGAAGCTTCCGTCCACCCTGCACAAGCAATTTCTACTACTGCTGTTGTTCATTCTACTTCCCAACTAGGCAAACAAATAACCATCGGAGATTTTACAGTTGTTGAGAAGGAAGTAATAATTGGGGATAATTGTCGAATTTATCCACAAGTTTTCATTGGGGCTGGCGTTACGATTGGTAAAAATGTCCTTATTTATCCTGGCGTTAAAATATACCACCATTGCCAAATTGGAGATAATTGCGTCATTCAGGCAAATGCAGTTATTGGTAGTGATGGTTTTGGTTTTGCTCCACAACCTGACGGAAGCTATGAAAAGATTCCCCAAGTAGGCATCGTTATTCTAGAAGATAATGTAGAAATCGGTGCAAATACGGTTATTGATAGAGCTACGATGGGACAGACTATTATTAAAAAAGGAACAAAATTAGATAATCTTGTACAGATTGCCCATAATGTAAGTATTGGAGAAAACACTGTAATTGCGGCACAAACGGGTGTTGCGGGTAGTACTAGTATTGGCAATCAATGTCAAATAGGAGGACAAGCGGGATTTGTTGGTCATATTGAAGTAGCGGATTCTGTAAAAGTACAAGCACAAAGTGGGGTAGCTGCTTCTATTAAGGAAGTGGGCAGCAAAGTATATGGGTATCCAGCACTTTCTTATCAAGATTATTTAAGAGCTTATGCTTTATTTCGGCAATTACCAAAATTAGAAAAACGAATTAGAGAATTAGAAAAAAAAGAAAAATAAAAACGACCAGGTTTAGTTGATAAAAACTTATAAATTAATCCCTTATCTTTTTGGTCTTTTAATGTTTTTTACTAATTTAGGTGCGTCTTTGACCATAATCCTAAGTTGATTACACCTAAATGGGCCTACAACGATACATCAATCAATTATTAGCAGACATTGAGGTTGCGACCAAAAATGTCCCTGAGCCATGGTATCCCTTGGAAGAAGAAGCGGATGATGAATTTGGGGTATTACCGTGGATGGAAGACCCTGAAAATGCGCCTAAAAAATCACTTGAAGAATGGACCAATTTAAAAAAAGAACAATTCCCACCAGAAAGTAGGTTAACCGATAGCCAAGTTAGTACTTTATTAAGTGCGATTAAATATATGCTTGATGTTTATAATTGTTCTGCTGTATTCCAGATAGAAGTTCCTGATAGAGTTCAATATCGAGTTATTCGAGAACGGTTTCGGCAAGAAGTGCCAATGCTCAAGGCTAATTACTTCTTCTTTGAATTTTGTGATAAAAAAGGCCAACCTGACAAATCTGAATGCTTATTAGGAGAAAAATATTGTCACTGCGCTTTTTTTGAAGCTTTTTTTGAAAAATTTGAAGAAGACGAACAAGAAGATACGGATTATCATATTGACCCTTATGAAGAGTATATGCTAAAAAGAAGATATGGAGATGATTGGCGTAAATATATCGCCTATGAGGAAGATATTGAATTCGGAGATTTTTTTGATGAAGATGATTTTGATGAAGGTTTAGATGGGGGCGACTCAGAAGATAGCTTGCCTTTTTAATAAATTAACATTTGTTGCTATCAATGGAGAAGAAATAATAAAACGAATATTTCTTTAAGCAAGAGACTGTTCAAATAACTGTGTTTAGGCAAAATTTTAGTATTGAAAATCAAGGCTTTATTGCCACTTCCTACTATTGACTGTCTACAGTCTTAAGCAATCGTTCCAACCCAATCCCTCTAGAGCCTTTCAATAAGAAAAAAGTGTTTTCAAAAGATTGCGCCCAAAACCATTCTTTTAAAGCTTCGGTATTTTCAAATTGTTTGACGCCTTTACTTTTCAATTGACTGAATTCTTGCCCGACCGTCCATATTTCGATGCCTAAATTTTGTGCTAACTGGATAATTTTTTTGTGCGCATCTTCGCTATAAACACCTAATTCTAACATGTCTCCCAAAATAGCAATTTTGTGTTGCTCCTCATAACTCGCAAAACTTTCTAGTGCTTTAGTCATACTCGTCACATTTGCATTATAAGCATCCAATAGAAATTTGTTAGTATCTCGTTCTATGATTTGAGACCGATTATTAGTTGGTGCATAGCTTTCGATTGCTTGCTTAATTTTTTCATAAGGTACTTTAAAATATCGCCCCAAAGTAATGGCGGTCATAATATTATTAAAATTATATAGACCAATTAATTGACTTTGAATGGTTTGAGACACCCCTTCTTTTGATAAATAAGCTACTTCGATAAAAGGATTGGCAGCCGCCATTTTTGTTTCAAAAATAGGAACTTTCAAATTCGGTTCGGTACTTTGCGTATAAAGCACTCTGTATAAATCAGCACCAGCCATTTCTTGTAAATGGTCTTCTTTTTTATTGATAAAAGCAAGCCCTCTATTTTTTTCTAAGTATTTATAAAGTTCGCCTTTTGCCTTTTTTACACCTTCAAAACTACCAAACCCTTCCAAATGTGCTTCGCCTACATTGGTAATTAAACCATGAGTTGGAGCAGCTATTTGGCATAAAAAATCAATTTCTCCTACATGATTGGCCCCCATTTCGATAATTGCTACTTCTGTATTCGCAGGCATGGATAATAAAGTCAGCGGGACTCCAATATGATTATTAAAATTTCCTTTTGTAAAATGAGTAGGGTAATGACTTGCTAAGACCGAACTTATCAACTCTTTAGTAGTCGTTTTTCCATTCGTTCCTGTTATACCTATCACAGGAATCTCAAATTGTCGTCTATGATGGTTTGCTAAAGCTTGCAAAGTTTCCAATACATCTGCTACTAAAATTATTTGTTCATGTGAGGTAATGGTCACATCATCAATTATAGCATAGGCTGCCCCTTGTTCAATGGCTTGTTTAGCAAATTTATTACCGTCAAAATTTGCTCCTTTCAAGGCAAAGAATAAGCAGTCTTTTTCAATTTTTCTAGTATCAGTACAGACCATTGGATGGTCTAAAAAAAGTGTATAAAGTGCCGTTATGGTCATAACTAAAACGTGTAAAACTAATGGTTTCCAAAATCTATATTTCTGAAAAGCTCAAAATAAAAAAGCCTTTGCGTAATTGCTACACAAAGGCTTTTTATTTTTTAAATAAACGCAGATTATTTATTTATATCGTCTCTTACTTTTTTTCTTTTTCTTAGATCTAAAGCTCTTTCCTGCATTATCCTCATTTCCTGTTGGTCCACCATTTCTAGTCATTGCACAACGGAAACCAATCGTTCTATCTCCTTTGTCTTCTTCCTTAAATCTTCTAGCACCTGGAGATAACCAATATGCTCTATCTGCCCAAGAACCACCTTTAACTACTCTTGCTTTATCACTAATTAAAGTTGTCTTTCCGTAAGAATAGAATACTTCTGATTCTTTATCACCATCTAAGTAATTAAAT
Organism: Saprospiraceae bacterium; assembly: GCA_045106885.1. Classification (GTDB taxonomy): domain Bacteria; phylum Bacteroidota; class Bacteroidia; order Chitinophagales; family Saprospiraceae; genus JAFMDF01. The sequence continues at coordinate 17,449 of JBGCFJ010000671.1, read as the reverse complement.
ACTTGACCTCTTTTATAGTTTTCTCTACTTGCTACTTCATCATCTTCCTCTGCTCTATATCTCAATCGACCTAAACTATCTTTTTCAACTGGCGCACCATCTTGATCTAATTCCAATGTTTTAAAAGCATTCCCTCTAAACGGATTTAAATCGTGATTGTCCCCATCTCTAAGGTCTTTAGAAGTCATTGGTCTATATAAATCTAATACCCACTCACTCACATTACCAGCCATATTATATAAACCAAAATCATTTGGTAAATACTGTCTTACTGGTGCTGGGAAAGCAGATTCATCATTTAAGTTACCCGCAACACCCATATAATCACCACCACCTCTCTTGAAGTTAGCTAAAATCTCTCCTTGGTATTTGTCTCTTTTTTGGTAACGAACGGTGTTGCCATCCCAAGGATAAATTCTAAAAGTAGTAATTCTTTCATCTTTTTCAGATGCCATATTACCTCTTAAAGCCAAAGCAGCATATTCCCATTCCGCTTCAGTTGGTAATCGGTAAGAAGGTAATAAAATACCATCTTCGTATCTAACCGCTCTTTCACCACCTGTTGCTAAATCTTTTTTATTTTTACGAACATCTCCTTGATATTGTCCAGCAAGATAAGAACCCGTATCAAAACTATCTTCATCTTTTTGTTCTGGATTTTGATTCAAAATTCCTTTAGCTGTTAAAATCATCTCATTTACCCGATTGGTTCTCCAGTAACAAAACTCATTTGCTTGTTCCCAAGTCACCCCTACTACAGGATAGTCATCATAAGAAGGGTGTCGGAAATAATTTTCCACCATTGGTTCGTTAAAAGACAATTCATCTCTCCAAACTAATTGGTCTGGTTCTGCTTTCTTCAATACTTCTGGATAAGATTCACCATAAACACGATCTAACCAATATAAATATTCTCGGTAATCAATATTTCTAACTTCCGTTTCATCCATATAAAAAGAGTTAACAGTAACTCTTCTTGGTACGTTATTCCATTCAAAAGTGACATCTTGGTCGGTTTGTCCCATTGTGAAGGTTCCTCCTTCCACCAGTACCAAGTTAGGACCAGTGTCCTGTCCTTCGTAATTTAGTTTTTCAAATCCACCTGATTTTTGATCGTTATAATTCCAACCAGTTGCAGTTGATTTTTCCTTTTTGCCACAGGCAGTAAGTAAGGCAGTAAAGACCAAAAGAGATACGCTTAATTTTAGCAGCCTATTCATTGACGTTCTATTTGATGATATATTGGCGAATAATTCAGTTTGTAAGTAGTTGATTTTTTCGCCAAAAGGATAAAAAATTTAATTTAATATTGATAAAAAGAAGCAATTGAAAATTGATATCTTACTTTTCATCAAGCCTTATATAAAGGTAAATTTCTTTCAACTTACCTTAGTACAAAAGTATTAACGGAAAAGATTTGATTTTCTTATCCAATCCAGTCGCTATTTTGTAAAGCAGTTTGCAAAAGTATTGATAAAATTCAATTTGGAAAATATCTCTGCTAGATATGAATGGTATTTTGCAAAAATTATTGGGAAGTACTTTAAATTACCATGATTTTTAAAACCATGGTAATTTGAATCAAAATTCTTATCTAAATATTTCAAAGCAATCGTTATAATCTTTTTTACGAGGTCGATTATGATCTAAATTGATGATAAAAGAAAATTCATGCGTTCCTCCTGTTGTTCCCGCAGTCAATCCAGAAACTGTAAAATCGTAACTGTATCCAAACTTCATAGCACCCTTCTGAATTCCAATTAAACCAATCATTGCATCCGAATTGGTGAACGCATGCCTATACCAACCTCCTGCAAAAAACGAACCAAAGCCGAAATAAGCGCCTGTATTTACTTGCCCAAAATCTCCTTGTTTGACATACATTACACTCGGTGCAATAAAGGTGGTAGAATTCCCCCTATTATCTGCAAATAAAGGAAATTGTGCACCTCCATGTACAGACAACCTAACGGGCAATCCGCTATTGATGTTACTATTAATGGCTAATAAGCTTTCATCAGGCGTATTCAAATGTTTAATTGTTACACCTCCATAAAATAATTTACTATAAGCTAAAAAGCCTGTAGATAAATCTATGTAGTTTTTACTCAAATTATTAGGAGCGACTTCATTGGTCGGAAAGTTAATTTCTCCAGTTGGGTCTATCTGATCGGGAAAGACCAATTTATTCCAGTCTAATCTATTTTGTACGGCAGTCCCTTCTATGCCAAATTTAATGGCAAAATCCCTATTTACTTGTACCTTATAACTGTAAATAGCACTAACTCTTGTATTCTTATAAATCCCTTCCCCTGCATTATCTGATTGAATCATCAATCCAATACCACTATTTAAGCCTTCTATGAATTGACTAAAAGAAGCTGCATAAGTGTTATAGGTTTTAAAACTATTAAACCCAGACCATTGATTTCTGTAATTAACAGAAATAAAAGGCGCATAAGTATTACCTGCAAAAGCTGGATTCAATTGCAAAGGCGCTGCATAGAATTGAGAAAAAATAGGGTCTTGTCCTTTTACCTCATTGATAAAAAGGAAAGAAGCGATGCTTAAAAAAAGAAATAGCTGTTTTAGCATTGACTGGTGATTAAAGTTATTGCCAAAAAAAATTGAGTTAACTTTGTCTATCTACTATATAGTTTATAAAAATGAGTAAATGAACTAGATGATAAAATGAGTAAATTAGGAACGAGATACCAAGAATTAATAATTTCGCCCCAAATTTTGTCAATATTTATTCATTTTCACATTTACTCATCTTGTCCCAGTTTACCCTGATTTTAGGGAAAGTATCTTGGGATTTTAGGGAAAATAATTTTTGTAGGGTAGCGTACAATGAATATTTACTAGTTACAAGCTTTAAAACCATACACTTTTTTAAAGCGCCGCTGAAAGCGGCTAAAATGAGGAGTTTGGGGTTGATAAATTTGGATTTTTTGTTAAAAAATCCAAATTTATCAACCCCAAGAACCCTTTTTCACGCACGAAGCGTAGCGGAGTGCGTAACTCAGTAAAAAGTATATGGTTTCAAGGTTACAAGCTACAAAATAAACATTCAAAAGCAAAATGTAATTATTTTAATTTAAAATGAAACGATTATGCTAACTACCAGACGCTAAAAATAAAGAATTTTAACTTTTATCGGACTTTTTATTAACAATAGCTTCGTGCGATTAGCGTTTTTAGAAACATAAGTACCAACTCATAATTAGATTAAAATTTCAGGGAGCTTATTTTTTTGATAGTTTTAGCCAAAAAATCAATGCATAGCACCACTATGGATTTATTTTTTGGTTAAAAATAGCGAGAAAAGAAGCCGCTGAAAATTAATAGTAATTGTGTGTTGGTACTTATAGGTCTGTTTTAATAGATTAGAGAATAAAAGCCATTTCATTGAAATAATAGCGCTAAAATTCAAATGGCAACTATTTGCAGATTTTTTGATACGAAAATTTGTTAGTAGTTCTCTTACAAATTAAATCTTGCGCAAACTTGGCAAGAATTCCTTCTAAGGAATTGATAGTCAAGAGGTCAGAAGTCAGACCGAAAATTGAAATTTTCTGTCAGAAGTCAGACTTTTGACGAGTGCCAAATCTGACTTCTGACAGTTATCGAAGATAACGGTCTGACTTCTGACTTCTATAGTACTGGCTCTGCCAGGTTAGGGATTAAGAAATAAATAAGCTACGCAAATTTTAGGAAGCTATTTTTTCTTTTAGCAAAGCAAAAAATTTTAGCATAGCTGGACTACGGTCAAAATTTTTAATGCAGATAAAAGTAAAAAGAGCAAGTAAAATATGTAGGTTATTATTTGCTAAATTCCTTAATCAGTGCGAGGTACTTATCCCTACTTTAATGTCTTTATTCTCTAATCTCTATTCTAATTTAATACTTCAATGTTCTTTTTATGAGAATTTTCACCATATTATTTTTTCTGCTTTTTTCAATTAGCAGTTGGGCACAGCGTTCTTTAACCATTCAAAAGCAATTGAATTGGGCAACCGAACCAGTTATTCATAATCCAACAGGGAATTTCGAAAAACAACTTTGGACATTCGAGGATAGTTATTCAAATCCAAAACATCCTACGCTGCCTGTTTTTTCTGAAAGATTTCCTTTGGGCAATAATGGAAACATAAAGGCAACTATTGTTAATGCGAAATTTGAGCCATTTGATAAAATAGTTGTTCCTGAAGACCGATTTTTAAACGAAACCATTCAAATTGGAACAACGGTAGAGTTAGATCGAGATCAATACTATGCTAAGGTGTTTTTTATTCCAATTGTCAAAAAAGGAAATCGCTACGAAAAATTGGTTGATTTTGAATTAAAAATTGATTTTTTGCCTGCACCTCAACAAGCCATCTCAAGGAACACAGAACATGCTTTTAATTCTATTCTCAGAGATGGAATGATTTATAAAATAGCGGTGTCCAAAACTGGTATTCAAAAAATGGATTATAATTTTTTGAAAGAAACTTTAAAAATTGACATTGATAATATAGACCCCACAACTATAAAAATTTATGGAAATGGTGGTGGTATTTTGCCAAGAACCATAGCTGATTTCAGATATGATGATTTACAAGAGAATGCCATTGAAATCGTAGGGGAAGCCGATGGTCGATTTGATAATGGGGATTACATTCTATTTTATGGAGAAGCTGCTAATAAATGGCGATATAGCGCCGAAGAAGCTTTATTTAATCAGGAAACCAATATTTACGATGTCAATAATTATTATTTTATAAAAATTAATGCGGGACAAGGTAAGCGAATTAACAAGCAAAATGCTCTAAACAATACCGCCTATACGACCAATGCTTTTACCGATTATGCTCGAATAGAAGAAGAATTAATTAATCTGCTTGATAATTTTTCGCAAGGTCAAGGAACAGGGAAGGCTTGGTATGGGGATTTATACGAAACCATTAGAGAAAGAACTTACTCCGATTTTTCTTTTCCAAATATCATTACCAATGAGCCAGGAAATATAAAAGCGACTTTTGCTGGTAGAAGTGGCTCCTCCACTTCTTTTAGTGCCACGGTTGGAGGTACTCCTTTTTCTGCTACGATTCGACGAACCAATACTGGAGATGTAGAAGATGATTATGCGCATATTGGTCGTATTAATGAATCATTTACGCCTAACTCAGAAAATTTGCCCGTAACTATCGAGTATCCAAACGCAGCAAGTAGCACTGGTTGGTTAGATTTTATTCAATTAAATGTACGTAGAAGTCTCGTTTTTTCTGGCAACCAAATGGCATTCAGAGATCCTACAACTTTAAATTTCCCGACTAGTACTTTTGAGTTATCCAATTTTTCTAATACCCTAACTATTTGGGATATTTCCGACCCTTTAATTCCTAAAAATCAACAATTCAATCTAAATGGCACGACTGCCTCTTTTGGTCTTAATACAAACGAATTAAAAGAATTTATTGCTTTTGAACCGAATAGTACTTTCGAAACGCCTACAGCTATTGGTGATGGTAATATTCCAAATCAGAATATTCATGAAATCGCCTCAGCAGATTTATTGATTGTCTATCCTGCTGAATTTGAAAGTGCTGCGTTGCAATTAGCAGAACATCGTCGAAATTATAATGGATTTGAAGTACACACTGTTTTAGTCGATGATATTTATAATGAATTTTCTAGTGGCAGTGTAGACCCTACAGCCATTCGGGATTTTGTAAAAATGGTCGCAGATCGTTCGCCTAAGTTCAATTATTTATTACTCTTAGGTGATGGTTCCTTTGATTATAAAAATATCAAACGGCTAGGTAATCCATCCAGTTTTATTCCAGTCTATGAAACAGATGAATCCCTACAACCTATTGAAGGATTTCCTACAGACGATTATTATGCTTTATTAAGTGATAATGAAGGCGCTAATTTAAGAGGTGCCTTAGATATAGCAGTTGGCCGAATCCCAGCCAAAACCAGTGGAGAAGCCCAAGCAGTGATTCGTAAAATCATTAATTACGAAACGAACCCTAAAACATTGGGCAACTGGCGGTTGAACCAAACCTTTATGGCAGATGATGAGGATAGTAGTATCCATCAACGACAAGCTAATGGTATTTCTACTAAAGTTGATACCCTGTATGATGTTTATAATGTCAATAAAATATTCTTAGATGCTTTTCAGCAAGTAACTACTCCTGGAGGACAACGCTACCCTGCGGCTAACGAAGCTTTGAATAATGAAATTTTTAAAGGCATCTTAATTTTAAATTATTTAGGGCATGGCGGGTCAAAAGGTTGGACACAAGAACGGGTCTTGCAAATCAATGATATATTAAGTTGGACCAACTTTGACAAATTGCCTTTATTGGTAACCGCTACTTGTTCTTTTACAGGTTATGATGATGCCAAATTTGTTACTGCTGGTGAGGAAGCTATTTTAAATCCTAATGGAGGCGCCATTGGATTGTTCACAACCGTTCGGGCGGTTTATTCTTCCCAAAACGAACGATTAACGAGAGCGGTCTTTAACCAAATTTATGAAAAGGTAGATGGTGTACATCCGCCAATTGGAGAAATCATGCGATTAGGAAAAAATAGTAACTCTGCGGATACGACTAATATCAATGCTAGAAAATTCACTTTAATTGGCGACCCATCTATGCAATTGGCTTTACCAAAACTTGATATTATTACGACTAAAATTAATGACAAACCGATTGATGAAACGGTGGCAGATACCTTACAAGCTTTAGAAAAAGTAACGGTGGAAGGATTTATAGCAGATGCAACTGGTAATCCAATGACTACTTTTAATGGCAAAATATTCCCAACTGTTTTTGATAAAAAAGTAACGGTTTCTAACCTAATGAATGATAATACAAGTCGAGTTTTACCTTTCGACATCCAAAAGAATGTTTTGTTCAAAGGAACAGCGAGTGTTACGAATGGTCGCTTTCAGTTTACCTTTGTTATTCCTAAAGATATTAATTATGAATATGGGGTAGGAAAAATAAGTTATTATGCAGAAAATGGGGAAATAGATGCGGCGGGTTTTTATAATAATGTAATCATTGGAGGAACAAAAGCAGATGCGATTGTAGATAATGAAGGACCAGAAGTAGCCGTTTTTATGAACGACTCTACTTTTGTTTTTGGTGGTACGACGAATGCTAACCCTACGCTACTTGTTTTATTATCTGATGAAAATGGAATTAATGTTTCAGGGACTAGTATCGGACATGATTTAACTGCCGTCTTGGATAATAATACCCAGAATACTCTTTTATTAAATGAATTTTACGAAGCAGCACAAGATGACCATACTAGTGGTATCGTTCAATTTCCGTTGAGTGATTTAGCCTTGGGTGTACATCAAATAAAGGTTAAAGCATGGGATGTTTTTAATAATTCTTCCGAAGGAATCACAGAATTTTTAGTTGCGGAATCAGAAGATGCAGCTTTGGAACGAGTTTTGAACTATCCTAATCCTTTTACCTCCACAACTCAATTCCAATTTTTACATAATCTTAGTCCAGGACAATCAATGGAAGTACAAGTACGTATTTTCACTGTCTCAGGTCGTTTAGTAAAAACACTTGATGCCCAAGCCATTAGTGACGGGAATCAAGTTAGTGGGATTAATTGGGATGGAAAAGATGAGTACGGTGGAAATTTAGCTAGAGGGACTTATGTATATAAAGTAAGTGTCCGACCTTCTACTAATAATGGGGTAGGAAAAATAATTAATAGTGATTTTCAAAAGCTAGTTATTTTAAAATAAGGTTATTAGAGGTTATTGAGTTTAAAACCATACACTTTTTTTAAACGGAGGTGAAAGCGGCTAAAATAAGGGGTTTGAACCCAAAGGGATGGGCTTGCCAAGTGTATGAATCAGTAAAAGAGTATGGTTTCAAAGTTATGGAGTGCTATTGAGATAATAACTACTAAGAACCTCAAAGAACTTCTATTCTTTTTGCTAGTTTTACACTTTTGGTGAATATCCACTTTAAGTTTTTCTTAACGTTGGCAATATTTCGGCAAATTTGTAGTTTTAAAATAATCGAATTGGAAGTTAGAATAATTTTCAAGGAGACGCAACAACTAAATTAGTGCAACAACATATTTTAATCGACATGAATTATTTAGACCACAAAAATTCTTACATTCGGGCTTTTTTTCGCCCTTTACGCAATGAAGCTATGAAAAAATCATTATTCAATACTTTATTTATAGTAATGCTGTTGGGAATTACTCAACAAGTTTCCGCACAATGTTTCTTTAATTCTGGTACGGGTATGTATGAAACCGTATTAGGCGAACCTTGTGTTAATACTATTATTACTGCTGTTCCATTTTTAAGAATTGTACCTGATGCTCGTTCTGCAGCAATGGGTGATGTTGGAATTGCTACGTCAACTGATGCTAACTCCATGCACTTCAATGGCTCAAAAATGGTTTTTGGAGAAGATAAAGGAGGCGTCGCCGTTACGTATACGCCTTGGTTAAGAGCTTTAAATGTCAATGATGTTTACTTAGCTTACTTATCAGGTTACTATCAATTAAATACGGAAGAAGCAGTAGGTTTTAGTTTACGCTATTTTTCGCTTGGAGATATTGCTTTTACAGATGAAAATGGAATGCCTTTAGGAAATGGTAGACCTAATGAATTTGAATTAAATGGTTCTTATGCTAGAAAATTAGGCGATAAATTGTCTGCTGGTTTAGGTGCAAAATTTATATACTCTAATTTAGCTGCAGGGCAAGAAGTAGGTGGAGAACAAATTTCTGCTGGAACTGCTTTTGCCGCAGACATTTCGATGACTTATACGACACCAGTAGAATTAAGTAATAGTACTTCTAACCTTACTTTAGGGGTAGCACTAACAAATTTGGGGTCAAAAATTACTTATACCAATTCTATTAATAAAGATTTTATTCCTGCTAATTTTGGCATGGGGGCTGCATGGGAGTTGAATTTTGATGAATTCAATAGTTTAACAGTAGCCATGGATATTAATAAATTAATGGCACCAACTCCTGACCCAGCAGGTACAGATGATAATGCTAATGGCGTACCTGATTATAAAGAAGTATCTAACTTTTCAGGTATCTTCGGTTCTTTTAGTGATGCACAAGGTGGTATCTCAGAAGAATTAAGAGAATTGATGTATTCTGTTGGTTTAGAATATTGGTATGATAAGCAATTTGCCGTTAGAGCAGGTTATTTCTATGAGCATGCAACTAAAGGAAATAGAAAATATTTCACCGTTGGTTTAGGTTTAAAATACAATGTATTCGGCTTAAACATCTCTTACTTAGTGCCAGCTACGAATCAAAGAAATCCATTAGATAATACGTTAAGATTTTCTATGTTATTTGATTTCTCTGCTTTCCGTGGAGATGCTGATTTATAGAAAAATAAATTAGAGAATAGTGACCATTTCATTAAGAAAATAGAAATGGCAAAACCTAAATAAAAAGCTCGTAATAGTTGACAAAATTGTCGCTGTTACGGGCTTTTTTAGTATAACTGAATATTAGGCTACCCGTCTAAGCTTGGACATTTTCGACAACAGCGAATCTATATTCGTTGCTCCAAGTGTCGGAAAATATAGATTTTCCGTTGTTGCCCTAAACTTGAGAGTCCAACTTTAGACGGGTAGCCGAATATTTCTCCACTAAAGCGTATTTTCTAACCACAATCTTCTATTAAGTCTTTTTATTTCTCGTAACTTTGTCGCTTCTTTTCAGTAATTCCTAATTTGGCATTTTCAGTAGCCCTATTATCCAGTAATTTCCTATTTATTGGATAATTTAGAGACCTTTCGGTAACAAATCTTCTAGCAAAATTGATTGTCGAATCAATTTTGGGAAGTTACTGGAAGATACATTAAACCAAATTGGGAATTGCTGGCTTCTTTTAAAAAAACTGGTAGCCTAAGTAGGTAATTTTATTAGTCTCCAATATTTATCATTCAAAAAACTGATAATTGGAAAAACTATAAACTACCTACTAGTAAACTACCTACTGAATAAGGCTAATTTTTACCTATGAGTGATTCAATTAAACATGAGTGTGGTTTAGCAGTAGTTCGACTATTAAAACCATTGGCGTTTTATCATAAAAAATATGGAACAGCGTTTTATGGTCTCAATAAATTACAATTACTCTTGCAGAAACAACGGAATAGAGGACAAGACGGCGCAGGATTAGCCACTATTAAATTGGACCCTAAACCAGGGAAACGCTATATCAGTCGCAAGCGATGTGTCACCACAAATTATTTAGCTGACCTTTTCAGAGATGTAAGCCTACATTTTAAAGATTTAACACCTGAACAATTAAATGACCCAAAATGGCTCAAAGAAAATAAGCCCTATACTGGAGAATTATTGATGGGCCATTTACGCTATGGTACTCATGGAGACAACTCCATAGAAACTTGCCATCCCTTCCTTCGACAAAATAATTGGATTAGTAGAAATCTCGTTTTAGCGGGTAATTTTAACATGACCAATGTTGATGAGCTTTTTGAAGAATTAGTTCAACTAGGTCAATATCCAAAACGAAAAGCAGATACCGTAACGGTCATGGAAAAAATTGGCCATTTCTTAGATGATGAAGTACAACGTTTATTCAACTGGCACAAACCAGATGGACATACCAACGAAGAAATTAATCAATTAATTTTTGACAATCTTGACGTGAAGCGAATGCTGCGTAGAGCAAGCAAGAAATTTGATGGTGGATATGTCATTGCAGGAATGATTGGACATGGAGATGCTTTTGTCATTCGAGACCCAGGTGGTATCCGCCCAGCTTTTTATTATGCGGATGAAGAAATTGTTGTCGTTGCTTCTGAACGTCCAGCCATTCAAACTGCCATGAACGTCCACTTTACGAAAGTACAGGAATTAGGGCGAGGAAATGCTTTAATTATCAAGAAAAATGGAACGGTTAAAGAGAAAAAATATATAGAGAAAAGACCAAGAACCTCTTGTTCTTTTGAACGAATTTATTTCTCTAGAGGAACAGATAGAGATATTTATTTAGAACGTAAACAATTAGGCGAACAGTTAACCAAATCTGTCTTAAAAGCAGTTGATAACGATATAGAAAATACGGTGTTTTCCTTCGTTCCCAATACCGCAGAGTCTGCTTTTTATGGCTTAGTTGAAGGCGCTGAAAAATGCCTCAACAAACGCAAACAAGAACAGATTTTAAACTTAGGGACAGATTTGAAACCTAAGAAACTAGAAAAAATTCTTGCTCAAAAAATAAGAATAGAAAAGACCGTTGTTAAAGATGCTAAACTACGAACCTTTATTGCGGACGACGCAACAAGAGGAGAAATGGTCTCTCATGTTTATGATGTTACTTACGGTATTGTGAATAATGAAAAAGATAATTTAGTCTTACTAGATGATTCTATCGTTCGAGGAACTACTTTAAGAGATAGTATTATCAAAATAGTATCTAGACTTCGGCCTAAGAAAATAATTGTTGTTTCCTCCGCTCCTCAAATCCGTTATCCTGATTGTTATGGTATTGACATGTCAAGAATCGGAAATTTCGTTGCTTTTAAAGCGCTAATTGCTTTATTAAAAGAACATGGAAAAACACATCTAATCAAGAAGACTTATAAAAAGTGTAAAGCACAATTAGAATTACCCTTAGAAGAAATGGGGAATCCACTAATTGATTTATATAATGAATTTAGCTACGAGGCAGTTTCTGCTAAGATTGCAGAAATGATTACTCCTCCTAATATTAAACCAGAAGTCAAAGTAATTTATCAGAAAATTGATGGCTTGCATAAAGCTTGTCCGAATAATAATGGAGATTGGTATTTTTCAGGAAAGTATCCTACACCAGGTGGGTTTAGAGTCGTTAATAAGGCGTTTATTAATTATGTGGAACAGCGGAATGAGCGGGCTTATTAAAATTGACCTAGAAATCTAAATATCCATAAAATCATGAAAACAAAATTTATTTTATTTCTATCTCTTTTTCTATTATTCAATTGTATCCAAAAAATATCGGTTGAGAAAGTACCTGTTATTCCACTCAATTTTGAAGCAGCAAAAGCCTATTTTACATTAGTTGAAAAAATACAAAAAGGAGGGATAATTTCTGAAAAAGAATGGTCTTCTTTTTTCAATATTGAAGGAAATAAGCTTTTTATAGAAGACCTTCGACTTAGCGAAGAGGATATAAGCATGTTAAAAAAAACAATTCGAGTAGCATATCAACCCAAAGTAGATACTATAGCAGCTAATAAATTGGCACTGAAAAGCTTTCGTTTGTTAAGTAGAATAAGGTACAAAAAAAATCATCAATTATATAAAGACTATTTAGCCAAAATAGAACGAATACAAATTACATTCGTCGATTCGATAATTGCACAAACAAAAGCTTTCTTACCAAAAGATTTGATGATATATAGGGCTATGCCTACTATTTATTACCATGCGCTAAATAGTGATGGAGATGCAACAGCTAATAATCGAATTTTTATGTCCGTATTGGCTTCTTATGAAAGGAATAGCAATAGAATAGGAAATGTTGAAGCTCACGAATTACATCACAATTTTCGTCCTGATTTATCTTATTACAAAACTCATGCTGATTCGGCTTATTATAGAACAGAAATTGAAGCAGCAGATAGAATAGTGTATAATGCTTTGATGTTAGCACTCAATGAAGGTTTAGCAGATATGGTGGATAAAGATTTATTATTAGCAGATACTTCTAAATGGTGGCGAAAAGATACTATTCAAGCACTTTATATGAGAGAGGGAGAAAATGTGGTTAAAAAACTAAATGAATATTTGGCAGCGGCAGCCAATGGGGCTAATCAAGATTTGGAACTATATCAAACTCTTTATTCGAGCTATAATGGACATATTCCAGGTTATTTTATGGCAAAAGCAATTAAGGACAATGGACGGCTAGGGGAAATTATTGAACATGCGGGAAATCCTTTTATCTTTTTCCTTACTTACCAAGAAGTGGCACTTAATAATGATAAATTACCTGCTTTTGATGATGTTGTCATTGATTATTTAGAGCAACTCAATATAAAATACATGGAAAAGCTAGAAACAAAATGGGAAGGCTAAGAAAAAATATATAAAATATACTTATGCCACCAATTCCTTAGCTGCCTTCATCGGTACACTAATACACTTCTTTTCCATATAAGTCATCATTTTTTCAAACAATGCTTTGGTATTATCATCTAAAGCGTCCATATCTTTTTTGAAGACCTCATTGAGTGCCTTTTGCTTAATGGCTTTGATTTCGGTAGGAATATTTTGTAAAGCCTTCGTAATTTGTCTTTGTTGAAAAACTTTCTGAAATTCATTAATTTGCTGTCGGAGCAAAATTTTTGCCTTCCCTACTTCTTGCTTTCTAAAATCTAAATTTTGTGTTGCCAACTGTTTTAAATCCTCTATTTCTATATAATTGATATTAAAAGTATCTACTACTTCCTTAGCTACATTATTAGGGACTGATAAATCTACAATTAATTTTTCCGTAGTGTCTTCTCCAATAAGTTGCTCATAAGATGGTCGTTTGATAATTGCTTCGGTTGCTCCTGTACAAACAATCATGCAATCAAACCCTGCTTTATAATTCGGTAATTCTTCTAATAAAAAAGCCGATTGCTTAAATCGCGCTGCCAATTTTTCTGCTTTTTCAATACTTCGATTAAATACCGTTACATTGCTAAATTCATATTTTACCAAAAACTTAGCGACTAACTGATTCGTCTGTCCTGCCCCAACCAATAAAATTCTAGCATCTTTAGCAATATTACTTTCTAGTAATTTTTTAATCGCTAAAGAAACAACAGAAATTTGCTTCTCTCCTATTCTCGTTTGTGAATAAACCTCTTTAGAAGCCTCTACTAAGTGCTTCATCAATAAGCGAATGCCATCTCCTATCAATCCCCATTTTTCACATTTGTAAAACCCTTCTCGAATCTGGCGCAAAATCTCTCGCTCTCCAACCACTAAAGAATCAATAGAAGCAGATACTTCATAAATATGATTAATCGCTTCTTTGCCTTCGTAGACCGTAACAATACGTTGAATATAATCTGGCGAGAGTGTCGGATTAACTACTTGAAAGAAAGCTTGAAGAAAGGGTAAATTAAGTTCCCTTGCGGACTTATATAAATAGATTACTCTGTTACACGTTGCAACGTATAAAAGTTCTTCTAAATTAAATTTATCTTTGAGCTCGGCTAATTTCTCTTGCAATACTACTTCATTGGAATGGGGAATTAAAAAATCACCAATCCTTTCCAAACGGACATGTTTGTGTGTTACCGTAAGTATTTTATATTCGTTTAGCATATATTTTTTTTGTCCGCGCCAGGAATGAATCATATATGAGTTTTTTTAAATTATTTGTAATGTGTATATTACATTCCTTCTGACGACAAAATTAGCGCTCTAATTGTGGATGTTTGTCATTTTTCTGTAAACAACGTTAAACAAAAAAAATGACTTGCTTATGATTTTTTCTTTTAAAAGCTATTTTAAAAGAAAGTTGCGCAAAATTAGGCAGTTTTAATCATTTATCAGCACATAGAACCAAATTTTTATGTTACAGAAAAAATTTTGTTTAAGCACGTTTTTTTATCATTTTTTATTTTTTTTGACTTTCTTATTACTTTCGACCTCTTTAAACGCTCAAAATAAATTATGGACAGTTGTTAATCAGCACTTAATCGCTAAAGAAAAAGTAGCGAATTTAAAAACCTACCAGTTATTTCAATTAAATGAAGCGCTATTTTTAGAAACCATAAATCCAACTTTTGCTCCTTCTAGACAAACGACTAATGCTATAACGCTTCGTTTACCAATCCATACGTTCTCCTCTATAGACTTGGTTGCGGCTCCCATTATAGCAAATAAATTAAGTATAAAATATCCTACTATTAAATCCTTTATAATTCAAGCAAAACAAAATAAAACCCTTCATGGGCGTTTTAGCTGGACAGCTCAAGGACTATATGGTCATTTTGTAACCGATGCAGCCTCTTTTTTTATTGAACAAGCAAATATTGCAGGACAAGATGCTGTTTATTTAATTTATAAAGCATCAGACCTTATTGACCAAAACAATCAATCATTAATTTGTGGCAACCATGCCTTAAAAACTATTCAACCAACAAATAATCAATTACAAGTAGCTACCAATTTAAACACCGCCCTTAAAACTTTCCGTATAGCCATTACCACAACCGAACAATTTACGAATGCTACAGGCGGAACCACCGAATCTGCCTTAGCTAGTATCGTTAATTCCTTAACTAGTTTAAATGTGATTTATGAAAGAGATGCAGGTATTCGTTTTCTTTTGCATGAAAATAATGACCAGTTAATTTTTACAGATAGTATGCCTTATCCCTTTGATGACCCTGGTGGAGCGTTTGAAATATTAACTTCAAATACCGCTTTATTAGATAGTATAATTGGTGCCGAGACCTACGATTTAGGGCATGTTTTTTCCGCAGAGTGTACTGGAGGTGTATCAGGGGTGGCCTTTTTAGCTAGTGTTTGCTCTGAAGAAAATAAAGCACGAGGGGTATCTTGTATCTTTGACGAAAGTATTCCAGATTTTAGAAGAACACTTTATCATGAAATTGGTCACCAATTAGGAGCAAATCATACTTGGAGTAATTGTGGACAAGAAGTGAACGAAAGCCAGAGAAACGCAGCCACGGCAGTAGAACCAGGGGGTGGGAGTACCGTTATGTCTTATGGAGGTGTTTGTGGTCCATTTAATGTAGTCAGCGTCCCACAAGATTATTTACACGGTATTAGTATTCAAGAAATTAGTAGTGCTTTAGCTAGTGATACCATTGGTTGTTTCCAACAAATTCCTACAGAGAATACCGCACCAGTAATTTCTGTCAGAGAGAGCGGTTTTACTATTCCTATTGCTACCCCTTTTGAACTAACAGCAACTGCATCTGATGCCGAAAACACGGCACTAACTTATAGTTGGGAACAATTCGATACAGGAGCAGTTAGCGAAACTGGTTTTCCTATCGAAAATGCCCCAAGTTTTGTCACTTTTAAACCGTCAAAAGAAACCACTAGAGTGTTTCCTAGAATCACGAATATTATTTTAAATAAAATGGTGTCTGGCGAAGTCTTACCTGATACTACTCGACAATTAACTTTTGGAGTAACGGTAAGGGATAATCAAGAAGGGGGAGGTAGTACTACTTTTGCAGAAGTTGCTTTTGCTGCTACTGCCGAAGCTGGTCCTTTCCTAGTTATGCACCCTGATTCTGCCAATATTGAATATGAAATGGGGGATTCTATTTTGGTTCAATGGGATGTTGCCAATACTACAGCAGCTCCAGTAAATTGTGCTAATGTCGATGTCTATTTATCTTTTGATAATGGGCAAGAATTTCCTAAATTATTAGCTGCTAACATTCCTAATAATGGAGCAGTAATGGTTGCTTTACCAGATACTACGACCAATCGGGCAAGAATAAAAGTGAAATGTTCAGATAATATTTTCTTTGACATGTCTAATAATCGGTTTAAAATTGTAGAACAACTTGTTTCTTCGACTGTTAATTTTTATGATAAACCCATTCAGTTATATCCAAATCCAGCAACAGATAAAGTTATCCTTGAATTTTCGGAAACCCTAACAAAAGAAGTTATTATAAATGGTTATGATGCCTTGGGTAGACAAGTACTTTACGAAAAAAATATTCCTAACACTTCTATTATTCAACTAAATACTAGCCGTTTTCAAAATGGCGTTTATTTATTAAAAGGTAAAATAGGAGCACAAATTTTCTCTAAAAGATTTATTGTCAATGAGTAAAAATAGTAATTACTTTGAGCAAGTTTTTGAAGTCACTCGACTTATTCCACACGGACGAATTACTTATTATGGTGCTATCGCCGATTATTTATCACTAGGTTCTGCTAGAATGGTTGGCTGGGCACTCAATAAGTGTAATTGGAATACGGATGACCCCGTGCCAGCACATCGAGTGGTCAATCGAAAGGGAGAACTGAGTGGTCGAGGTCATTTTCCACATCCAACTATGATGCAAGAACTATTAGAAAATGAAGGCGTTAAAGTAGTCGATGACAAAGTTCAGGATTTTAAAAAATTGCTTTGGATTCCTGCAGAGGAATTGGGGGAAGCATGAAATAAAAGGAATTTAGTAAAATGACCTACTGGAGTAATTCGTAAATAATTAACGTTTTTCGACCATTTAGTATTTTACACACCTCCGCCCTATGCGCTAAGCCCTTTGCTAAATAAGTACCAACTCATAATTAGATTAAAATTTCAGGGAGGTTATTTTTTCGATAGTTTTCTTCAAAAAATCAAGTCATAGCACCGCTACGGGTTTATTTTTTGGAGGAAAATAGCGGAAAAAGAATCCGCTGAAAATTAATA